>CBDAFH010000091.1:0-13761 GCA_965195165.1 uncultured ANME-2 cluster archaeon
ATGCGTTTGTGATGGAGTCGTCAGGATACTTAAACTTGAGCGTCGATTTCATAAGTGTTCGTTAAGCTAAGATAACGAAAAACCTAAACATTCGTTAAGTATAAGTTACCAATGTTGGAATTCGAGATGTCAAAGGGATGATAAAATTTATGGAGAAATACAATATTAAAAGAGGTTTCGTCATAACAGAGGACTATGAAGCAACTGAAAAATTAGAAGATAAAGTTATTATATTTGTACCACTTTGGAAATGGGTTTTCGGGCATCAATCGAACACCGATGGAGTAAGTTGACAGCTCCCCCCAAAGTCGATACACCAGACCACCAGAAAGTTTAATGTACCTCTGATCTATAGATCGAGCAATGCATGGCTATCAGAACGGTGATGAACTTGTGCGGTGAAGAAGAGCAGACGCAATTGGAAGGCGAGACCATGTCCGACATGCAACTGGACAACGGGATCACGATATCGGTCGGTGACATCGAGATCAGTGTACACAGCAATGAACTGGCATTCGATGAACTCGAGAAGAGGCTGTTTGCTATCATCGACAATGTTGACCGGCGATTTGCGAACAGGGACAAGAATTATATGAATTATACGGTTTGAGGTGGATAAATGGATTTAAATGAACTCAGGCACGGTACCGAACTGTTAAAGCGGGGATTCGCTGCCATGCAGAAGGGCGGCGTGATCATGGATGTGACGACGCCTGCGCAGGCGGTCCTTGCGGAGGGGGCTGGTGCGGTTGCTGTGATGGCGCTTCATGCGGTTCCATCCGAGATCCGGAAGCAGGGCGGTGTTGCGAGGATGGCTGACCCGCAGATCGTCTGTGAGATCATCGACTCGGTAACGATTCCTGTGATGGCAAAGGCGAGGATCGGGCACACCATGGAAGCGCGGATCCTCGAGGCGATCGGTGCTGATATGCTCGATGAGTCAGAGGTGCTGACGCCTGCTGATGAATTCCATATCGATAAGACTGAATTTACAGTACCGTTCGTGTGCGGCGCACGCAATCTTGGCGAGGCGCTGCGGCGCATAGCAGAGGGCGCCGCGATGATCAGGACAAAAGGAGAAGCAGGCACCGGTGACGTGCGGGAAGCAGTCAGGCATACGAAACTAATCTCCGGAAGCATCCGGTCCCTTAAGGGCAAGAACAAGGAGGAACTTGCAAGAGTTGCAAGGGAGATCGAAGCCCCATTCGGACTGGTCGAGGAGACCGCGAAGCTCCAGCGGCTGCCAGTGGTCAACTTTGCAGCAGGCGGAGTTGCAACTCCTGCCGATGCGGCACTGATGATGCATCTCGGAGTGGACGGCGTCTTTGTTGGCTCAGGGATTTTTACGGCAGAGAATCCGGAAAAGATGGCGAACGCAATCGTAGAAGCTGTAAATAACTATGATAAGCCCGATGTTCTCGCCGAGATCTCGAAAGGTCTCGGAGACCAGATGAAAGGGATCGATATCAGGACGCTTTCTGATGTGGAGACGTTGCAGACGCGCGGCTGGTGAGACGTTCTGTCAGGGGCTTGGATAGCTCCATCTCCCTGATAACATCCGGAAGAGACGAGATATCCGGTATAAGTATATCCGCGCTATCGCACAATTTCTGCAATTTAGCAGAACACTGCTGCATCGTCAGCACTCCCACATCCGCTGCCCGGATCGCGCGAAGGTCGTTAATCTCGTCGCCGACCATGACGACCATGTCATGAGTTTTCTTAAGATCCGTGATGAGGCGCTCCTTAATGTGCGGGGTTGCAACCGGGACTACATGATCGTGTGGAATCTTCAGGCGGTCCGCGAGCACTGATAGATTTCGCATACTGTCGCCGGATGCGATGTACAGATCTGCGCAATCTGCAAGTTTTGCAATCGTTGCTTCTGCGCCATCGAAGAGTTTTCCGCCTGAACAGACCACGTAATGAATCGCTCCTGTGGGCATGTCGATCACGAATCCGGTTCCGATATAAAAGACGTCTTTACACTTCTCTCTCACCGCTGCTACCACGTCCAGGAGATCGGAGACGCGAGCACCCCCCAAGCCGTGTTTTAACATATTTTGGACATCGTCAGTCGTGATATCATCGCTTGCACAGCCGATGTTTATGTCGATCTCGTTCTCAGCAAGAAAAAGCGGCAGAACCTGATCCGGCGGATAGTTTGGGAGCACATCCGGCGATATATCGATTGCAACGAGTGCCTGGGACTCGCGGACGAGATGCAGGGCAACTGTATCATAAAGCGTGCCCCCGCTCACCATATCCTTTGCCACACGGTACATATGCATCAGCGTACCGGATGAGTCAAAGACGATCGCAACATTGTGGGTCATTTGTACTGATGGTCACTGCGCGGGTATTAATGGTTTTCTCATGACCGCCCCCAATCCACGCAACTGCTCACCCACCATTCCCCGCGGTGGCTTTTAATTTCTTCTGGGTGGAATATGGGTTATGGCATGATTAACCACAGAGGACGCGGTCTGCGAAGCAAAGCCGTTGGCTGGGCACAGGGAGGTGTTGTTTTCTCTGTGTCCTCTGTGCTCTCTGTGGTTTTTCTAAAACTCAATTTCAGAAGATAACAAAAAGTATCCCTCCGCGAACCGAAATGTTCATAATCAATCCGCAGCAATCAGAGACCTGCGCCTCGGTGGCTTAGCGGTATAGCGCGTCCTTGGTAAGGACGAGGTCGCGGGTTCAATTCCCGCCCGAGGCTTGTTAAGCTTTTTTGAGGTTTATCCTCGATCCCTGATCTTCAAACCGCACACTATATTCCGGTGATACGCTTGCCGCGGCTTGAACGCAGGATCGCGTCTGTTGCTGCTGCCACAACCCGGATCGTGATGATGTCTGGCACGTCAAAACCGGTAGCTACGCGCCTTTCAGATAACGGTCGGCCTTCACCTGGCATGACACAAGGTTTTAGTTAGCATGACGCGCGACCATTAACTTTTTATACTATGAACATCATAATCATTATTATTATAAGATATATGTGGGACGGAGTGGGGGTATTTTCCTTCCATATCTCATAATAATAATAATAATAATGGAGACTACCAACATGTATAGCGCAGCATTTCCAAAAAAACACATAACAACCAGTACGGCGGGTATTTGCTGGCAATCGCGTCCATATCGCTTTTACTATTCGCAGTAACATCCGGAACTTTTGCGGTCCCGTTCACATCCAACGAACAGATCTCACACACATCTAATGATTTATCTGCTGCAGGGTCCGGGGGTCTTGCTGCGGGTCACGGGGTTAACGTAACCACAAGCCGCGTGGGGGGTGCGGTTTTTGATGCTGCCGAAGCTGCCAAAGAAGCGGGCAACACTGACACGGCACAAGCAGACTTTTCCGGAATCGGCGGCGCAAAGAGCGGAAGTCAGGAACCTGATCCGGCATGGCAGGAACCGGATGCAGAGGACGGAAGTGAGGGTGATGGCGATGGTGCGGGCGAGGGTGGAATGGCTCCATCCGGCGTCTATATGGTGGAGGCGGAACCTGATACGCCATACATCTTTTCTGCGCGGGGCGTCAGCAGCGATCTCAACGGGACTTATGATCCGCTCGTCACCGCTATGGAGGTCGATGGCAATGGCAGGAAGATTGTGGAGCATAACTTGAGTTTCAGCGGATGTTATGGCTGGGCAACGAAGGAGATCACCTTTACCACGAGCCCCAATGTCAGCGAGTCCTATGTGTCTATGAATACGTGGGAATGCAATGGCACGTTCCAGGCCAAGGATGTGGTGCTGGAAGTGTATGAAGCGCCGCTTCCGGGCATCAGTGATCTTGCGCATACCGCTGGCAGGACGTGGATCAACTGGACATGGGTTAATCCTGCGGATGTGCGGTTTGCTTATGTGACGGTTCACCTGAACGGAACATATATGGGAGTCACGCCGGATTCGTTCTACAATGTGACCTGGCTTGATTCCGGTGCCTGTTGCGAGATCGGTGTGCGGACTGTCGATGTGGGTGGGAATGTGAGCGCGACAGAGGTCAATCAGACGGGCGAGACGGCGGCGGAGGGGGATGATGAACTCACGGTGCGTGCGTATTGGTCTCGAATTCAGTCTTGCAGAGAGCGGAGCGGTCAGCGGCGTATCGATAGATGGCAGCGAGATGCCGATGTTGTCAGTGCCGGGCGGCTTTTCTTTCAGGGATGTAGCTTCAACCACCCCGGATATCCTGCTGGAGGGCGCGGTTGAGAAAAATCATGATGGCAGTATCACGCAGTACGTGACCAGTTCGGACATTGCGTTCAGATTCGATTACATACCAAGAGACCGGTATATCGAGGTGCATGGCGATGTGCAGGATTTAAGAGGCGTGGACCGGGCGATTCAGGTGCAATATGTTCTGCCTGTGGACGCCACCGGCTGGCAGTGGGGCGATTATATCAGGGAGAGCAGGGAGATTGGATCCGGGGTGCGGTATGAGAATGTGTACCGGATCGGGGAAGTGCGGACACAGAACACATATCCATTCACGTTTGTTGGCGTGACCGTGGACTGCTTGAGGGTTGCAGGAGGTATACTGCTCTTCACGGTTGCACTGGATATGATGCATGCGAGAGTGTGACCGTGGAAGAGATACGGGATGCCACCAAGAGAGACGACGTCTCGATTTTTCCGATTGCCATACCCCTGTTAACAGGTCCGGGTACAATTACAACTGTAATACTGGTTATGAGGACAGGCACAGCACTGGAATTGAAGATGACGGTTATATTAGCCATATTATTAACCTTCGCCCTATCCTATCTCATCTTCAGATTTGCAAATAGGATCAACAAAATAATGGGTGTTACTGGCTCATTGGTGCTAACAAGGGTTATGGGGCTGTTATTAGGAGCTATCGCAGTCAATTTTGTATCTATCGGTGTATGGAATATATACATGTCCATGGTTTAATTACAGTACAGGCAGGGGCTGCAAGTACTCTTAAGGATGAGAACGTTTGAGTATTAGTTCATGGATTTGAGGATGTTGATGCTACGGGAGCACCGAAGAAACCCCTCAAAAAAAGCACGAGACACAAGCGATAACAGCCATCATGAATACGACACCCCCCCCAGACACTGGCACTGGCGCACCGGATTTGAACGCAAGAATCCTCGTAAAAGCGCGGAGTGTATCAGACCCGCGGTACGGCTGCGCGCCAGAACAGCGGTCGATCGAAGAACTGCTCCAGTGCGGGGTGGTCAATCTCGATAAGCCCCGCGGACCAACCAGCCACGAGGTGGCGGCATGGGTGAAGAAGGCACTGCACATCGGAAGGGCAGGGCACAGCGGGACGCTCGATCCGAAGGTGACCGGCGTGCTCCCGACCATGCTTGGCGATGCGACAAAGGTCGTGAAGGCACTCTTGCTCGCCCCGAAGGAGTATGTCTGCCTCATGCACCTGCACCACCCGGTTCGGGAGGATGCGGTCCGCGAGATATGTGCTGAGTTCACAGGCAAGATCTACCAGCGCCCGCCGATCAAGTCCGCAGTCAAGCGGAATCTCCGGGTGCGCACCATTTATTACCTCCGGATCGAGGAGATCGAGGGCGATTATGTACTCGCAACAGTCGGCTGTGAAGCAGGCACCTACATCCGCAAACTCTGCCACGACATTGGTCTCGCGACAGGCACCGGCGCATCGATGGCAGAACTGCGCAGGACCGGCGCAGGTCCTTTCGATGAAAGTGACTCTGTCACGCTGCACGACCTCTGCGATGCTTACGCCGGGTGGAAAGATGACGGAGACGAAACCATGCTCCGGAGCATGGTGCATCCGGTCGAGAGAGGTCTAACCCATCTTCCAACGGTCGTGATCCGCGACAGCGCTGTTGATGCGATATGTCACGGCGCATCGCTCGCAGCACCCGGAACGCTTTCGCTATCAGCAAGGATTAAGAAGGGCGAAACCGTTTCCGTGTACACGCAGAAAGGCGAGGCGGTCTCGGTCAGCACCGCAACTATGGCTGCTTCTGAGATGCAGAGATGCAAAAGCGGAATTGTGGTTCGAACCGACCGTGTTATTATGGGGGCGGGCACATATCCAAAAGGATGGATCACATCCGATAACGCAGTGTCAAGTACTTCAAACATCTGCGTCAACGGCAAAGCCGTTAAGCCGAGGTAGTCTAGCGGTAAGGCGCACGCCTGGAAAGAAAAACCGTGAACCTTGAAAGCGTGTGGGCTGTAACGCCCTCGTGAGTTCGAATCTCACCCTCGGCGTAGATCAGACTCCGGAATTGCAAATTACGACCATGAAAACCCACCTGATAGCCGGAACCTGCGAGATCGCAGACGTCAACGGATTCCTCCACACACTTCAGGGCATCGCATCCGGATACGGCATCACGGTCCAGGCGATCGATGCCAGCAAAACCGCTGGCAATGAGCACATCCTCGCAGCAGCAGGAAAAGCGATCCGGGCATCGCAACGCCACGACAGCATCTCTGATGATCTCGGCATGGAGATACTGCTCTACGCATCCGGGAACCGCCAGATCAAGAAGGCACTGTCGATGGGTGTTAGAACCGGTAGGAACGAGATCGTGCTCGTCGCAGTCGGGGACGAGGTGCCGGATGGGGTGATACGCGAACTTGAAAACTTAGTTGAGGTTGCGGATGTGACCGGATACACGCGCGAGAAACGGGATGCGGTCACAACCTTTTTCGGCATCACCGAGACTGAGATTGCCGCGGTTGGCGAAGAGAAGATCCCTCAACTCGTGCTCGAGCGGGTTGCGCTCATGGGGCTATGGAAATAAACTCTCGATGGTGCGGCGTATAACGCTATGGTAGGGGGATATTGGGGTATTTGCAGATTTTCTGCGCCGATTCCCTATTTGCTTCAATTACCAGTGCTACTGCTTTTGTGGCGGGCAGTTCTTCGGGCATTGCCGATCCACCAGCCCCCACCTCGTTCAAACACTGCTGTAACTCTATTCATTATGCATCCGGGGTGATGCTGATAATCGAGCACCCTCTACAAACGATGGGACCGCTGCGATTTGAACGCAGGTGTCGGCGCCCCGGACGCCGAAGGATGGACCAAGCTACCTCACGGTCCCTCGATGACGATCAATAATATGGCGAGAACGCATCGACCAGTTCGACATGGGCCAAGAGCATCCTCCGGCAGCAGTACCGCTCGATTCCGAGATCATCCATGACCTTTGCCGGATCTTCCAGTTCTGTGCGCTTCTTGTACTCCATCCATGCGCTGGATATGACTTTTCCGCAGGTGAAACAACGAACAGGGATCATAAGAGATCACCGGTAAGATTTCTGTCTCCGCGCTCTGGCACCGCGACCGCCAAACTTCTTCGACTCCTTGGATCTTGGATCGCTGACCAGCAGATTCCGGTCGTAATCGATGAACGTCTGTTTGAGCGATGGGTCGGTCGTCCATGCCAGGAGTCCGCGAGCGATCGCTGTTCTTCCGGCATCCGCCTGTCCCATGATGCCGCCGCCGCGTATATCGACACGGATGTCGAGGCCACTTACAACATCGCCAGCGAGCATGAGCGGCTCCTGCATCTTGAGTTTTGCAAGTTCCGGCTCCCATATCTCAAGCGGCTTCTTGTTGATGCGTACCTGCCCTTTGCCTTCCGAGATGGTTACGCGGGCAACTGCGGTCTTCTTCTTGCCTGATGAATTGATGACACTGTTCATTTGATATTAGTATTTCCGGTTACGTGATATAAAGATATCCCAATGCACCGGGCGATCCACAATCCAACCGGATATGGTAACTTTGCACCCACCCCTGCAGCACGAGATTTACCCCCTCGGTAGCACGATATGGAAGACCGTTCCGGTGCCGACCTCGCTCTCGACCCAGATCATGCCGCCGTGCGCCTCGACGATACCTTTCACGATCGAGAGGCCGAGCCCTGAGGTGCCTGTCGTGTGCTGCATCGAACCTTTCAGTTCATAAAACGGTATGAAGATGTTCTCAAGTTCGCTTTCGGGGATGCCGATGCCGGTATCGCTGACACGGATGTACACATCACCCACATGGTACTCGGCAGTGATCTCGATGGTTCCGGGTTCAGGAGTGAATCGTGTCGCATCGTCAAGCAGGTGCCGCAGCGCGTAAGCGATCCTTGCCCAGTCGCAGGATAGTGTTATATTATCAGGAACACTCACCACAATCTCATGCCCTTTCGAATCGGCAAGTGGTTTTATGAGCTGGACCGCCTCATCCACCAGGTATACGAGTGATGAGTTCTCTTTCACGATATGCATCTGCCTCGATTGGATGTCAGACAGGTTCAGCAGGTCGTTTATCAGACAGGTAAGGCGGTCCGCATTCCGGTCCATGATCTTTAGTTTTGAAGTCTGTAGTTCTGTGAACTCACCGAGTGTGCCGTCGAGCGCAAGTTCGAGATAGCCCTTGAGCGTGGTGAGCGGGGTCCGCAGTTCATGGGATGCTATACTGATGAACTCGGATTTCAGCTGATCCAGTTCCTTAAGTTCCGCATTCGCATGTTCCAGTTCCGAGGTCTTCTCCTCGACCGCATCGGTATTCTCCTTGAGGCCATCTGCTATCCGGTTGAATGCAACCGCAAGTTCCCCGATCTCGTCATCGCGTCCCGTGTTCACGCGCTTTGTGAGATCCCCGTCCGCAATCGCTCCTGCGGTGTGCGCAAGTTCGGAGATAGGCGCGGATATACTGCGCGCGAGGACGCCTGCTATAACAAGGGATAGCAGGATTACAATAACGGCGGTGCCGATGGAGTGGATGCCGATTGCGGTCGCAATTCCGAGCGACAGCAGTGAGGCGAAGACAAACCAGATGACCAACTTCCTGTAGATGCTAAACCCCATCGCATCTACGATTGATCCGATTGATATTAAACATTTATGGGGTGGCTTCGTGGTTTTTTAATTTCTTTTGGGTGGATGGTTTATGACAAAGAAGATTAACCACAGAGGCCGCGGAGGGCACAGAGAGTTGCTGTTTTCTCTGTGTCCTCTGTGCTCTCTGTGGTTTTCCAAAACCCATTTCAGAAGATAATAAAAAGTCTCGTGGCTTCGGCGTTTCCGAAAGCGCTGAGCCATGTTGTCAACTCGTATACTCAGCATTGATCCGCATGTATTCGCATGTCAGATCGCATCCCCGCGCAACAGCATCGCCAGCGCCAAGCACGATATACCAATAATGTATGTTGGAAGCTACGAACTGAAGCCTATGCGAAACGCGATAGTATTTGGCGTCTGGTTAAGCGGTTGGTTGGGCATTATACGTTTTCCATTATTCATAACTCGCCTCAATCGTAAGCGCTTCCTTCAATGCAGCAGAGTCTCCTTTTCTCCACGCTTCGACTATACGTTCGCCTTTCTCTGTAAGTTTCACTGGCCAAAGTGACTTGGAAGGATCGGCACCTCTACCACTTGCATGCAATTGAAGATGCTCACGCCCACACTCAGCCAAGCCAGCAGCGATTAAGCTTGTAAAATGGAGTACGCCGTCAGAGGAAAACAATATTGGTCGTTTCCGATTCTTTAACGCAAGAAACAATAATTTGTCTTTAGCCTCTTTATCAAAGCCTTGATTTAGTGAAATCAACATGCCCTTCCAAACCTTGATAGCATCTCTCGATATTACTCCCCGGTGATAAAGCATGTGACAAGTCGGGCAAAGTGCAAGCAAATTCGAAGGATCGTTTCCACCCCCTTCAGCCACCTCAACGATATGGTGCAGATCGATAACGAGAATTGTTCTACATGTTGGGACAGCACAACGATATCCTGCCTCGATAAGAATCTGCTGTCTAATGTTTGGCTGAATTTGTTTTCGTTTAATCATGCTTTTGCTACCGAAATAGTCTCAATTCAAATTCATTAGTATTGTGATGCGGCCCAACGTCTGAACTCACCCACGCTATAAAATATAAAAGCACCCACGTTTCTGGTTTTTTAACCATTGCCGTTAACAACCCATACACCTTCAACTCTTATCCCTCCCTTTGTTTCAACTCGTATACTCCGCATTGATCCGCACATACCCGCATGTCAGATCGCATCCCCACGCAACCGCCTCGCAAGCACCAAGCCCAATATCCACCGCGATCTCGATATCCGTTCCACTCATATCCACAATGGCACCATCAACGATCCTGCCGCGATCAACGACAGTCACGCCAGAAAGCGCAAGCGTGATCCGGTCAGGATCAAGATCAGCACCAGAATACCCGGCAGCAGCGATCACCCTCCCCCAGTTCGGATCTTCCCCGTGGACCGCGGTTTTGACAAGCGGCGACCTGACGATTGCTTTCGCTGCACATTTCGCATCCTCATCCGTCTTTGCGCCGGTAACCCTCGCCTCGATGAATTTCTCCGCGCCTTCCCCGTCCCGGACGATCATCTTCGCAAGTTCGGTGCAGACGCAGTCGAGCCCCTCTTGAAATTCCGGTTCACCAAGTCCCGGCTTATCCGGCGTTCCTGCACCCATCTCCGCGGTCGCTGTGAGAAGCACCATATCATTGGTGCTGGTATCGCCATCCACGACGATCATGTTGAAACTGCGATCCACAGCACGTTTCAGGCACGAATTAAGCGTCTCGTAGGGTACGGCGGCATCGGTGTAGATGAACGCAAGCATCGTCGCCATATCCGGGGAAATCATGCCAGAGCCCTTTGCGATACCGCCGATGCGGATGCCTGATACGAGTTCGATCGCAAACTCCTTCGAGCGGGTGTCTGTTGTCATGATAGCGCGGGCTGCCGCCGTGCTGCCCTCCGCCGTACCAGACAATCCAGCGATCACAGAATCGATGCGATCCTTGATCCACCCCATATCAAGCGGCACACCGATGACGCCTGTAGATGCGGGCGCGATCGAACCGGTTGGGACTCCGAGCTTACCTGCTGCAATCCCTGCCATGCTGGCAGCATCGGAAAGCCCTTGCTCCCCGGTAAACGCATTCGCACATCCGCTGTTTGCGATGATCGCTGATAGCTGCTGACTTTTGAGATGCTCCCTGGTGACGACGAGCGGAGCCGCAATGATCTTGTTTCTCGTAAAAACCCCGGCAGATGCGCCGCTTCCCGTGATCACGGCAAGCCCGTTCTTGCCTTCTTTGATTCCATACGCACGCACGCCGCGGACAGCGCACACGCCGCCGGTTACCTGTTTCATCGGTTATCTTTAGAACCGCGCTCCTTTTATATCCATGCATCACACCGATTACCATGGATAATCCGCTGAAACTCTGTAGCGCTATCTCTGCTGCGATCGATGATGCGATCGCGCCCGTAATCGGCACGGCAGACTCAGGAAGGGAACTCTACATCGGCGCTGACGGCACACCCACGAAGAAGATCGACGAGGTGGCAGAGAATGCCGCACTCGAGGTTCTGAGGGATGACGGGCGGAAGATACTGCTCATCAGCGAGGAGTGCGGCGAGAAAGTGATTCATGGAAGGAGAGCAGAGATCAAGAGAACTGATGTTGCCGAGAGCGATATCGACTTTACGCTCGTTCTCGATCCGCTCGACGGGACATTCAATGCTGTGGCTGGCATTCCGTTTTATTCGGTCTCCATCGCAATCGGTGGATACGATCTCGCTGATATCTCATTCGGGTACGTCCGGAATCTCTATTCAGGCGAGGTCTATCATGCAGAGGCGGGGGATGGGGCATACCGCAATAAAAAGCGCATCAGCGTATCAGGGAACGACGAACTGCAAAAATTCAGCGTAACTGCTTATGCATACCGGACAGACTCGACAAAGATCTCCGATCTCGGAAGAACCGTGCGGAGAATTCGGGTTCTCGGAAGCGCATCGCTGGAACTCTGTTATGTTGCGGCAGGCGTTCTCGATGCCTTTGTCGACTTTCGCAGGTACTTAAGGGTGATCGATATCGCTGCGGGAAAACTCATCATCGAGGAGTCTGGCGGGTCTGTCACCGACACCGCGGGCGTTCGGCTTCGCGGCGAACTCTCAATCGGGTCGAGGGTGAGCATGATCGCATCAAACGGGCGGATTCACGGGCAGTTGCTGGAACTGATCGCGGAATGAGGGGCTGGACCGAAGGGGAATGGTTTGCGGTCGATGGATGGGGGCTGGGGTGATGACGGCAGGCGCGGCAGGGGGTGGAACATTATGCAAAGTTTAAAAACACGGGGCTATAAATCGAACTTAGAGGCAGAGGGATAAAAGATGGCAATATATGCAAAAATCACGGAAGAAGGATATTTGCCAATTCCAAGACGAAGCATCAAGAAGATGCGGTTGAAGACTGGCATGCGGTTCAAATTGTTGGCTGACGAAGAAGATGTTCTGGTTTTAAGGCTTGTGCATGAAGAAGAGACCCAAGTCGATGAGGGCTCTTTGTTGCTACAACAACAGGCACTAAAAAATATTTGGGATAGTAAAGAGGAAGACGTCTACGAACTATAATCGTGGCGACATCGTTATTGTTCCATTCCCATTTGTAACTTCAGAAGGGGCATCGCAGAAGGCACGACCCGCGCTGATTATCTCTGATCATTCGATTGATGGGCGTTTTGTGGATTTGATTATGATGGGAATAACCTCTCGAATCGTAAAAAATCTGAAAGATACGGAATATATGATTGTTAGTGGAACGGAAGATTTTAAGTACTCTGGGTTAATAAAAACGTCGGTAGTACGGTGCGAATATATCATGACCGTGCCACAAGGGATCGTTGCGAGAAGGTTGGGGCATTTACCTGATAAAACAATGAAGAAAATCGATAAAAAAATTGAAATTGAGTTTAGGAATAGAAGATCCGGCGTTTTTCGGATGAATCGTGAATTGAATAACAAAACAGTTTGTGACACCGGCCCAGACCATGCCGGTCTGCCGCTCACACTTGCATTCTCAGAACATCTGAAGACGCTCGGCTTCGATGTGGACGCGGGGCAAGATCACAGATTAAAGCGATGAACCAGGATGCACCACATCCCCCAACCGCTCCGAAGCGAAGTGCTGCCTACATAAAGATCATCGCAATGAATGCCACGTAGACCATGATAAACAGGATGCCGACTCTCCTGTCAAATACCCCGCGATATCTCACGAAGATCACCATAGCCATCGCAAGGAAGACCATCAGGACGACGTTGTCCACGATTGCATCGACCAGTGGAATGGTGCAGAATCCCGCGCTGATTCCAATAGCAAGCAGGATGTTTGCGATGTTGCTTCCAATAACGTTTCCAATGACCATCATGCCCCACCGTTTCCGGGCGGCTGCGATCGATACGGCAAGTTCGGGAAGCGATGTGCCAAGTGCTACCAGTGTCAGTCCGATGACCGTTGTGGAGATTCCCAGTTCTGATGCGATACCGATGGCAGCGTCCACCAGGAAATTGCATGCCACGAACACGCCAAGACCCCCTACGATGGTCTGCCCGAGAGGTCGCATAAGATCCTTCCCGTTACCGCGAATCTCAGGAACCGGGTGAGTGGACCGGTGTCTGGTGTATCCGTCCCAGATATACCACCCGTACACCATGACAAGCAGCAGCCCCGCCATCCATGTAATCCTGCCGGCATATAAGAAGTAGCACGATACCATTGCAAGCACCAGGACATGGATCTTCACATCACGATAAATACTGCGATCGATGACGATGGGGCTGACTATACATGCCGCGCCAAGCACCAGAGCGACGTTGGTGATGTTGCTTCCGACTACGTTTCCGGCAGCAAGCTCGGGATTACCTGTGAATGCTGCGTACACGGATACGACGATCTCAGGAAGCGAGGTTCCG
>CBDAFH010000092.1:0-8399 GCA_965195165.1 uncultured ANME-2 cluster archaeon
GCGGTCGAACCCATGCACACGCTTCTTCGCCTTCCCTGTCGTCGTGCCTTCCGCCGCGGGTCTCTTCACCGGTACTGGCATCGGTGTCACACGCTCGCCCGGCGGCGCAGTCGTTGTGGCTTCTTAATCTCTTCCGGAGTCAGTCGGGATCGGAGAAGTTTCGAGCATATCCACAATAGGGCGATTCCCTGTCTTCGTTATCCTCGTCCCGGGTTCTTCGCCAGACAAGAATCCCGCGATCATGCCCGGCTTTACCGCACTGAATATGTACGAATCGATATCGATCCCGAGCAGTTCACGAACCTTGCCAAGCATCCCGCCTGTCACATCGGTGCCCTCTGAGCCATGGATATGGGACCGTACCGCCTCAAACGTCCCTGGCGTGATCTCCGGAACCACCCTCCCGTCTGCGATCACGCCATCGACTGCCGTCCCGAATCCGATGCGCGACGCCCCAAACTGCGTTCCAAGATACGGCACGATCTGGTCGCCTGATATGATCGATGCTCCAAGCGCCCTGTCCATCACCACATCGCCATGCAGCACAGGCACGATGCCGCGGGCAAGCATCAGCGCGATCGGAGCGGTCTGCATCTCGCTGATGCGTGCGGCATCTGCCACGGTGCAGCCGAACGGATGCACGGTTGCCGCCGGGACGTTATTTTCGATTAATGCATTGACAACAAGTTCATTTAGCAATGTTACGGATCGGTGAATCTCGATTATCCCGGAATTGGTGAATCCGCCTGGGGAATCGTGCTTTTTTGCCTGCGGATGCCCGAACGAACCTGCGCCGTGAATCAGGATCAGCGGGTTGTCTGCTGACGGGTGGTACGATGCGATCTCTGCGGCGCACCTCTCGATTGCGGATGGTTTCGGTGTCGGGGTGTCGGTCTTCTCTGTGAGGACGCTACCCCCGATCTTGAGGATGGTGGGTGGCATTGGTGATGGTATCCTGTGGTGTGCGGATAATTGAAGTTTTGTATGCTTGCTCAGGGGTGTGTGCTTGTCTGTGAGATGTTGTGATGTAACCGGATCTCCGGATCGTTTTTGGTCCTGGTGTTTGTGGGAATGTCACCCAATCCCTTGGTTTCAACTGGAGACTTGGGTTTGGGTGTTTGCGGGGGGTGGAGCCCTACCCCTTGATTTCAACTGGAGATTGGGTTTCTGGTGTTTGATGGTATGTTGGTGACACAATCAGAAAATCCAGTGAAGTCTATTGTGGTCAAACCGATCCCATACAAGCGGTAAAAGCATAGGTTTAACCACAGAGTTTTTAAATAGACCTTTCGCGTCCTTCTGTGGTTGTATTCCTGCCGATGTTATTTTAGGTCAGTCGCATTTTTGTGGATCCAACTGACCATTGTAAAATCCGGGCGGAGCACCGCAGACACGAAGCCAAATATGCTTTGTTAGGCGATGTGCATACATTCTTTATATGAACTCATTCTTTTCCAGATATTGGATCACTCTCTCTGCGAAATGTTTGCCTTGCTCGAGTATTTCCCGAGCTTCATCTTCGGATATCACGAAGGTGTACTCGTAATCTCCCAACTGCCTCTTCTCAAATGCCCTATTAAGCTCTCTGCCCATATCTCTTGGGAATATATCAGTTTTAACAAAGTATTCTCCGAATGCGGAAATCACGCCCCTATGAGATGAAAACGACAAATTCTTGGTGAGCAGCACAGCCTCAGCGGAATAAAACATCGCATAGTATGCTCTGGATACCGAGGATTCGTAGTCTCCATCTCTAAGAAGCATCCTGGAACTTTTAAGATATTTCTTCGCTCTCTCAATTAAGGATGCTGCCTCTCTCATGTGGGTACCCCTTCCCTTCGGACGTTCATGAGTAACGGGCTTTTCAAAGTAAGATAATCTATTTCAGATACGGGGTAGATCGATATTAAAATATTATGTTTTAGATTCATCTCTGTGATGATGTCTATCATCCGGTCTATCTCTCTTCCTGGTGAGATGTCTCCTTCGAGAACTACAACCATATCAATATCAGAATCAGCCGTAGCTTCACCTCTTGCATAAGAGCCATAGAGGATGACGTTCTTTAACCTCTTGCCATAGAGTTCCCTAACCCCCACTTTAAACTCCTTGATGATGTTATTAATCGCCTTCATTACAGTTTTCCGTATGTCTCTCTTCAAGTTTAACCGTTACGATGCCATAGTATATTCGAATGAATTCGCGTCGTCTGACGTTCTGAAGCGAATCTGAAGTGCCGAAGAAACAGAGTCGGATACGCTTTGTTAGGCATTCACTTGATCAGCTTCTTGAGATCTGCAATCATAGCATCGGATGATTTCCAGCCTAAAGCATCCAAAATAGAAAGACAGTAATTTTTGCCCGGATCAGGCTTGATTGAGAATGCATCAAGCCCCTCTGTTACTTTTATTGATAGCACTCTGTCATCCCAATGCATTGCATGGTTTCGACCTCCCCAAATAACATCAACAATGCTTTGCGATCCTATATTCCTTGCACCACTGATCTTAGGTTTACCTGAATGCCTAAGGGATAATGCCTGCTTAGCAATCTGCAACAGAGCACCAGCGAGGCAAGACATTGACTCAACTTTCGCTTCTTGTTGTTTTTTGTTAAGATATTGAGCGTAGTAGTGATTTGCGTTTGAAGACTTGGTCTCGATACATGAAGAGACCAGACAGCGTTTGATTTAAACGAAGTACACTATTGAAATCATCAAGCGCATCAAATAGATGCTCTATTGCATGCCTGCTATTTTCTATGAATTCTTCTGTTTGCTCTTTAGTCCATCCATCGCTCATAGTCCTGTGTTCCTCCCGACCTCAAATCTTGCGGTTCTGTCTTGTGAAAACTCGATTCCAGAATTAGTAGTGATCCGGTTAACCACTTCATCAACCTGATCCCCACTATGGGCTTCGTTTCTGATCCAGCCGATCGATATGGTTCTTTTTGTCGAGTTTGATGTGCAGGGGTTTTTTGTTCTGGATCATGTGTTCTCCTTTTTCTTTGGTTACGGTTTCGGTAGCTGTTTTTCCACCGCCGCGGGCTGGTTGATCAACGTGGCATGATACGTCTCGTACTCAATCTGCGCCTTCTCCAGTGCCTGCTCGTGTGAGATTTTCCCATTATGAGTGAGCAGCTCACGATCACTTAATTTCAGGAAATCGTCCAGCTTGGCGATCCAGTCACTCATATACATAGGCTTATGTTCCTTTGCCTGCAATTCGGCAAATTCCAGATATGCTGTGACAATTCGGTTGATTATGCCGAGCTCTTCTGAGCTCAGGTAGTTCTTGGCGATGCCTGCTTCTCTTTTGCTGATTGTGTTGCCCATCCAGTTGGTGAGACCCATGTTTTCTTTTGCCGAGTCTGCGCGTTGGTATATAACCTCTGCTGCAGTCTTTCCGTGGGCGGCCCAGTGAATTTTATTCTGCACTTTTGGGAAAAATAGCTGAGATACCTCAGCTTTGGGGTCGTAGTCAATGCTGGTAGTGTAGATGTCCTGTACTTTGCGCCAGAACACTTTTTCCGAGGAGCGTATGTCCCGGATGCGTGCCAGCAGCTCTTCGAAGTTGATGTGTGGGGGTGTTTTGTTTTGGGTCATATGTTCTCCCTTTTCTTTAGTTCCGGTTTCGGTAGCTGTTTTATTGCCTGCTCAAAATCCGTTTCCACCGCCGAGGGTTGGTTGATCAACGTGACATGATACTTCTTGTACTCAATCTGCGCCTTCTTCAGTGCCTGCTCGTGTGAGATCTTTCCAGGATGGGTAAGCAGCTCACGACCACTCAATTTCAGGAAATCGTCCAGCTTGGCGATCCAGTCGCCCATGTACATGGGCTTGCGACCTAATGCCTGCAATTCGGCAAATTCCAGATAAGCGTTCACGATCCGGTTGAGCGTTTCAAGCTCATCAGCATTCAGGTAATTCTTAGCAATTGCCGCTTCTGCCTTGCGCGGTTTCGTACCACTATAGTGGGTCATGCCCATAGCATCCTTTTCGGAGTCGGCACGGTGGTAAACTACCTCCGCCGCGGTTTGTCCGTGGGCGGCCCAGTGCATTTTATTCTGCACTGTCGCGAAAAATAGATTGGATTCCTCGGCTCGCGGATCGTAGTCGATGCTGGTGGCGTAGATGTCCAACACCTTGCGCCAGAACACTTTTTCCGAGGAGCGTATGTCCCGGATGCGTGCCAGCAACTCTTCGAAGTAGTTGCCGCCACCCACCTGCTTGAACCGGTCGTCGTCGAGGGCAAAACCCTTGATGATGTATTCGCGCAACCGCTCTGTTGCCCAGATGCGGAATTGTGTGCCTCGGTGTGACCTCACCCGGTAGCCAACGGAAATGATAACATCAAGGCTGTAGTGCTGCGTGCCATAGACTTTTCCATCATCGGCAGTTATCCGGAATTTCCGGACAACTGATTCCGGTGCCAGTTCACCCTCCGCGAAAATGTTCCGGATGTGCTCGTTGATCGTGCGTACATTCTTCTGGAATAATTCTGCCATCCGTTTCTGGGTGAGCCAGACGGTTTCATCTTGCAGGCGGACTTCCAGCCGCGTTTGTCCATCCTCGGTCTGGTAAAGGAGAATTTCGGCGGGCTCGGGTTGGGTTTTGTTCTGGATCATGCCTCCTCCTCTTTTTTTAAAAGCTACACCGAAATCAGTCCTTATTCCATAAAATGTTTCTGATTATTTCTTTCCTTCAATTCTTTTAACCTCTCGATCAGATCAGAGACATACTCGACAACCTGTTGTTGTCGATAGATTTCGTACTGCTGTTTTTCCTCCAATCTTGTAACTTTTACCATTTCCACAAGCACACCTCACAACCAAAAACCATCACACATCCCAATGCGCCACAAGATCGCACCCCCCGCACGGCAGACACATCGTCTCGGACACATCAGCCCGCAACCCATGCGCATCCAGAACCTCGCGCTCGAACCGGGCAAGCCTGAGCAACCGATCAGCGTCCGGACGTGCCGCATCCGGGCAGATACTCTTCAGATCAGGACGGAGCGGATGGAGGTTTAACGCGCGGAGAATCGGGATTACACCAATCCCTGCAAGCGTCTCCACGCCCTCTCTCACAGTTTGGTCAGACTCCCCAAGACCGATAATGAAGTTTGCGAAGACCCGGTTCCTGCCAAAGATATCCACAGCATCCTCAAGCGATGCAAGCACAAAATCGAGATCCATGTCGGCGCAGGCGCGCCCAAAGATCTCCCGGTCCATGGTCTCCACATTGTACTTGATCTCAACAGCGCCTGCCTCCTTCAGGCGGATGGATGAATCCTCGGTCGGATACACCGATACCCCAATCGGTAGATTGTACTTTGTAAGGGTTTTTACGAGATCGACAGCCCGGGTAACCTCTTCCCCGGGCGAGCGCTCGATTCCTGATGTGATAGAGATTGCACGAAGGTTTCCGGTCCGGTATGCGTCGTCAACCATTCTTCTGACCTCGTCTATGGTTTTGGTTCTGCCTCCAAGTTTCGGGACCGGGCAGAACGCGCAGTCAAAGATGCAGGATTCGCTCAAGGTGATGTATGCCTGCTCCGGGCAGTGTATCAGCGCGGGCTCGATTCTGCCGCGCACAAGTTCCCTGCCCTTGTAGAGGATAACAATATCACCATCATCATCATCGGTGCCGTCATGCGGACCACTGCCCATCGGTTTTAACAGAGGTTGCTTTGCACCGACCGGGCGCACCCTGCTATCCGTCCCCTCATCCAGCCGCCGCACCTTCAAAGCCGCATCAGGATCCCTCTTGTGCTCAAGCCGAACACGATGTCCTCCTGACCTGAAGAAGAAAGATCCGACTCCTGCACCCGGTCCCGCGGTTGATGCTTCTGAGGTGTCGAGCAGTTCGAGATCGATATCCGCCGAACCCTCTGCTATAAGGATCGCTTTGATTCTTGCATCCATCTTATCCAGATATTGGTGGGTTTGCACATCAAATTATGCACCCGACAGGATTGTTATCTGCGCTCCAAACCATGTGGTGCTTATGGGGCACTGGTAAATGACGCTAGGGGGTCAAAATGAGGTTGGATTTTTAGGTCACTAAAATCCCCTCACAGTGCCCCATTCTACTTTTATGTGTTAGATATAGGGTTTCATACTGCAAAGCGGTAGTGGTGCATATCAGTGGGACGTTACACTACAATATGACGGACGGAGTGGAATCCATAAGGGTTGGGAAATGGTTATTTCATGATATAATCATTCATAGGCACCGATTTGAACTTACAAAGTCCAACCTCGAAATGACGCCTCCATTTGCGATGAATGCCATCCTGCATGAAGCCAAGATCGAGCATCAGAGAGACCTGACACCCCTACCAAACTCATCTGACAGTGATCTTCTCCCGAAAGATGCCATCCACGTCTGCAACCACGACTTCTATGTCAACTTCCTTGCCAGTAAGTTCCTTTAATGCTCCTTTGAGATAGCCGCGCGTGATGCCGCAGAGCGAAGAATGTACCGAGAGTTTACGATCCCTGAGAATATCCCGTATAAAGGATTCGAGTATATTAATATATATCGCACCATCCTCTATGCGATCGACCTCTATCTCGTAGCCATACCACATATTTGTGCGATGTATAAACGTGTCCAGAGCCTCCTCAACATTTTCGATTACGCCGAACTGGTCTCGTGCCTTCTCGCCGAGCCTTCTCCCAGCGTCCTCGCCCATGCTTACGAAGACCTCCTCAGCATCCTCTGCTTTCACCATCCTATCCATCATATTCGATACCTCTCCAGCGAGTATCTTTAATGACTTGCTAAGCGCCTTACAATCTCTCAATTCATCTTGCAACAATTGTACATGTATCGGTTCCTTGTCGGACATGATAACGCCTCCACTGTAGGAGTGGAGTTGCTTTCATATAAATCTTATTTACCGTCCATCCGTGATCGATCCGATCTCGCGGATCATGGTATCCGCATCTTGACCGGGTAAGACGTCTGTTCATCGTCGAGATGAGATTGCAGAGAGGATTGCAGAGAGCGCCGAGATGGTGAAAACAGATAGACTCTCCACACTTTCGCACCAGCAGATATGCTATGCGACGACATCTCGACACATCCGCGGAGGTGCTGAGAGATAACACCTCTTACTACAAGGTCTAAACCCTGGCAATCCTTCACTCAGTAATAATCTTCTCTCTGCAGACGCCTTCTACATTCCCGTGCACGATTTGCACATTCACGTCCTTGCCGGTAAGCTCCTTCAGCGCTCCTACGAGATAGCCGCGTGTGATGCCGCAGAGTGGAGTGTCTGTCATGAGTCCTCGATCATGGAGGATATCGCGTATGAAACACTTGAATACATTGATATAAATTGTACCGTCCTCGATGTGGTCAATCTCGATGTCATATCCATACCACGAGTCTGTATGGTATATACAGATATCCAGAGCTTCTTCCACCTTCTCGATCTTGCCGAATTTCTCTCTCGCCTTCTTACCAAGCCGCCTGCCAGCATCCTCGCCCATACTCACACATATATCCTTTGAGCCGCCCTTTTCCGCTATTTCGTTGAGCACACACGAAACTTCTCCGGCGAGTATTTTCAATGCCTTGTTAAGTGCCTTACAATCTTTTAATTCATCCTGCAACGACTGTATATGTATCAATTCCTTGTCGGACATTACAACGCCTCCATCCCATGACTATAATCGCTGTGTATATAAGTGTTATCGTTTATTGGGTATGTCAACTTACCCATATCAGGTGGATGTTTGGTAAAACGTAACAGATCATGATCGATCGGTTCCGAGTACTAACAACTTTACGACTCTTGCACATCACAAATATTAAAGTACCCAGCGATCACTATGTATGAAAATACAAGAGTGATACCATGTCGATCAGATACCCATTCATCACAGAAAAAGCAACCATACAACTGGAAGAGCAGAACAAACTCCAGTTGATCGTGGACATAAACGCAACCAAGAACCATATCAAGAGAGATATCAAGGATGTCTATGGGTTCGACGTTGCTGCAATCAGGACACTTATCACGCCGAAAGGCAAGAAGAAGGCAATCGTAACGTTTACGGATGACGATGCAGCAACCGAGATTGCAACTCGAATAGGATTATTTTAGGTGAGTGAAGATGGGAAAACGAATCATATCACAGAATAGAGGGCGGGGAGGTCCAACATATACGGCACCCTCCCATAAATACAAAGCAAAACTGTCACATCCAAGCATTAGTGACACAACCATCCGGGCAGAGATTATCGAGATCCTGCACGATCCTGCACGATCTGCACCGATCGCACGAATTTCCTTTGGGAATGGCGAAGAACGACTGATCCTTGTATGCGAAGGGATGTCTGTTGGTCAGGGGGTTGATTGTGGCATAGGAGCTGAGATCAAAGT
>CBDAFH010000093.1:0-3061 GCA_965195165.1 uncultured ANME-2 cluster archaeon
GATATAGCCCCTTGCAACGCCATTCATCGCGTTATGGATGAACCTGTGCTCTGGCTGCGAATAGAAATCCGCAAGAAGCTTGTCCAGTTTCTGCGATCTTAAGAAATCAGCGATGTATGCGGTGTATTTCTCCCGCATATCAACGTACACAAACCTGCCTTCAGATTCCGCCTTCTGAAGATCATATTTCGGGGTGGGCTGGTCTCTCATGCAGAGGATGTTTGCTCCCCTCTCGATCCGGTCGGTGACCGATGTCGGGGCAACATCGCCGTTCTCCATGCTCCATCGCTGCCCCTGGGTCGAGAGCGGATTGTGGCTCGGGGTCATGTTCTCGCCACCTGCCGCATTATTCTGCTCCACCTCCCTAAGCCAGTACACCAGAGCACCTGTGGGCGATGGCTCCTCTGCAAACCGCACAGGAAACCCACGCGAGAGAAACACCTTCGCGCTCTCAAGCGCAAACTCCTGTGCACCGATCCGCGTGTCATAAGTGATCACGACGGGTCTTCCGCCCTTATTTTGGGAGATCAGATCGTTACATATCGCAACAGTTACGAAATCAGATCTTTCTCTGGTGAAATCCTTGTCTACGAATGCTCTGAAACCGGATGTTCCGAACTTTATATATTTTTTATCAATTAATTTGTGGAGCAGTTCTGCAAGCGCAGGATCGTCGGTTCGTTCTCTAAACCGGTACAGCTTGTCGCTGATGTTTGCGGCAAGCGAGGTTCTAAACGGTCTGTACCGCCCATCATCGTTAAGAGCGGTGATCAGGGGGGCTAATTCATCCTTTATATAATTATCTATATCGGAAAACTCGTCCCGCCCAAAGAATCCCAAAAGTGCTGTTATGGCAAGAGCACGCAGGTGCTTTGCCTCTGTCAGCAGGTCATGCGCCTCCTTGTATGCACCTCGCATCTTCTGGCGATCCTTGATCTCCCCACCGGTCATCAGGTTGATCTCCGAATCCGGATTCTCGGTCGTCTCAAGTCCATACTGCCCGGGTTCGACTGCAAATAGTTGTAAGGATGCGAACAAGACCGGAAGTTTACCGGTTGGGAATTCAGCTATATTTTCGGTCAGTTTCGTCAAAAAATCCCTGCTCACAAGAGTTGCCTCACCAAGGATTTCGGTATCGTCTGTTTCAGTCAAAGCAACGATCAGACTGGAAGTCAGTTCGGATACCGGAAGTTCGCTTGCGCTATGCTCTCCGATGATGTTTTTCAGTTCGGATAGGTTGCCCAGTGTTGCCGCCCTGTTCTGGGCCAGCATCTGCCAGCGCATATCCCGGTATAAGAAATCAGCGTGCTTCATACATCCCCATTGATCGCCTTTTCTAATATTGGTATGGTGGGGTTAACATTAATAACAGACCACATACAGAAGAAAGTTTACCATGAAAAAGTCAGAAAAAGAGAAGGAAGTTCAATATTACACAAAAGGACGCTGGGACAATTGGATTCAGAACGTGAAAGAGAGTAACTTCCAGATAGACGATGAATCCGGAAGCAGTACTGAGATATTCGTCAATATGATGGATGATGTGATACTTTCATGCCTGAATGTCATTTCTAAACGGAATGCGAAAAAGATGTCAGCAGATAATGCGTTAGATGCAATTTCAGGCATCAGCGAGATTGTGTTATGTGACGTTTCCCCGATTAATGAGGATGTCAATATGATGATCCAGTCGCTCCAGTCCTCGCTGCTCGGTGCGCTTGTTTCATGCGAATGCTATATCCGCGGATCTTATGATACGAAGACCGCGCTTCCTAAACTGGTCAAGACTGCGATCGAAACAGAGGATGATGATCCGGAAAAAGCGCTGGAATGCATAAGCACGGTTGGTGCACGGATACTATCTGGCAAGCCCATGCCAGAGATCGTCTTTGACGTGCCGGATGGGCTGGTTGCAGAATGGTTAGACGGCGTTGACTCGATCGTCGCAGCGATGGCTCTTTCGAACGAAAAATGATGTCATAGTGTATGCAATGCATACTGACCATAGCAGGATCTGATTCCGGCGGTGGCGCAGGCATAGAGGCGGACCTGAAGACGTTCGCCGCGCTCGGGATGCATGGCGCCTGCGCGATCACCTCGGTAACTGCGCAGAATACGCTTGGGGTGGAGCGTGTCTACGATCTTCCTGAAGATGTGATCGTCGATCAGATCCGTGCGGTAACAAGCGACATAAGAGTCGATTATGCAAAAATCGGAATGCTGTCATCTGATGGAATCGTCCGCACTGTGGCAGGGGAGATTAAGGATATTCCGTTCGTGCTCGATCCTGTGATGAGCGCGGAGGCAGGCGGGTCGCTGCTGGCGGAAGATGCGCTGGATGCGCTGGTTTCGGAACTGATCCCGCTTGCAGCCGTTGTCACGCCAAACGTCTATGAAGCTTCTGCCATAACCGGCATCCGGATCGGGAGCATCGAGGATGCAAAGCGTGCTGCGGCAGCAATCGTCACCCTCGGATGCCGGGCTGCCGTCATCACTGGCGGGCATCTCGATGGTACCGACGTGCTCTGCGAGAGCAGCAATGGCGAGATCGAGCCCTCCCGACTAATTCGCGGGTCCGGAGGTCTCATCGAGGGAGGTACGCATGGCGCTGGCTGCACGTACTCATCAGCGCTCGCATCATATCTTGCGAAGGGACTTTCCGTACCGGATGCGTGCATCGCTGCAAAGGGGTTTGTCGAAGAAGCGATCGCAAACTCTTCCAGCATCGGCAGAGGGGTTGCTCCGGTCAACCAGACCCGGGGCGTCACAGACGATGCAGCACGGTACCATGCGATCGCTGATGTCAGCGCCGCCGTAAAAGCGATCGAGAACTCTGGGTCGTTCGCGTCGCTGATCCCTGAGGTCGGATGCAACATCGGAAGCGCGACTCCCGCGGCGCAATCGGTCGGGGACGTTGCCGCGGTCAGGGGGAGGATTGTTACGGTTGGCGGCAGCAGGGCACGCGCAGTCGGATGCGCGGAATTCGGTGCATCGTCACACATCGCACGGCTCATCCTTGCTGTCATGCAGTTCGATCCGATGATGCGAAGCGCGATGAATA
>CBDAFH010000094.1:0-3273 GCA_965195165.1 uncultured ANME-2 cluster archaeon
TACGGCGACCACCGAGATCTACACTCTTTCCCTACACGACGCTCTTCCGATCTTCTACTGTGGTTCTTTTCATATACTGATCAGAACCTACTGCACATAAGAACCTCCCGCACCAGAAAAGATTTAATAAATGCGGGCGCAATTCTGATCGGTGAACTACTAATGAAACGGGAACTGATGGACATTCTTGCCTGCCCGATATGCAAGGGCGACCTCGAACTGGACGTGACCGAAGAGACCGATGAGATTATCACGGGCACGTTATATTGCGGGAAATGCGATGAGCACTATCCGATCGAGGATGGTATCCCAAACATGCTCCCACCAGACCTCCGCGAGTAACATGGATCAGCCAAAACAATCCTCTCAGCAAATTATCCTGAATCGAACCCGATTCAATTCCATCGAATTCGAGACCAAAAACGTTGAGTTGGTACTGCCCCGCGGCAGGGACGTTAAATTTCCGATTGAGATCAGCAACTATGGTGCGCCGACCCAGATAAATCTGACTACCAGCAATGAGCTCGAGGATTGTGTTCGGTTCCTGCACAATGATTTTGCCGCTGTCGGCAAGACAGTCGTGGATGCGATCGTGCATATCCGAACGCAGCGGCACGGAAGCATCGCTGTGACTGTAGGATATGGAGCGAATACAGACGGTTTCAACATAGACCTGATAGCAGAACCGTATCAGGAGATCGATGCAGACCCGGGCCTTACAGTTCCGGGAGGGGATGCGAAGGGATACCGGGAAGTGTCGCAGATATCCGCCCATCCGGTAGTGAAAGTGGTTGCCGCGCTCGCATTCATTCTCGTAATCTTAAAGCTCTTTGATATGGTGCCCGGTTACGTCGGCACAGTCTCGGCGATCCTGCTGCTGGTCATACTCATCATGTACAAACTATTCACAACTTCTTCGCAATGATCGCCTCTGCGATCTGGAAATCCTTGTACACCAGCATCTCGACGTCCTGCTTCTGCATGTAGGGGAGCAGGTCGGCACCCTCGGCACGCCAGACCCATGCATAAAACCTGCTTAAAAAGTTAAAAACGTCGACCGGACCTTTGTTACTCTTCAAGTGGAGAAGACTGATCGTACCGCCCTTTTTAAGAACTCTGAGTGCCTCAGAGACCGCAATCTCAGGCCCATCGATGGTGTCCATACCGCAGGTGCAGAATACCGCGTCGAACATTTCATCACCGAAAGGCATCGACTGTACCATCCCCTGCACGCGATGAAGATTCTTGTACTTACTGTTTCTCAATCGATTGACTTTCAGCACATTTCTGGAGATATCGATCCCGATAACCGTCCCGTTCTTGACCCATCTGGCGAGAAGCCCTGCGTTCCTTCCGGTGCCGCTTGTCAGGTCGAGTACCATACCGGAATCGCTAAGATTCGTAGCTTTTATCAACTTTTTCCGGGAATACTGCTTTGAACCGAGCCACAACACATCATCGAGATCGTACAACAATGCGAGGCGGTTGTACCGATCTCTTGTCTTTCCAGTCTCTTCTAAATAATCAGACATCTGTAAAAATCACTTCCGAACAGCATATTCCATCTCTGAGATTCTTTCAGATAATTTATCCACCAGTTCCTCATTATCCTGGTAAAACAGCTCATCTCCGCAGACCGGGCAGATAAAATCAGTCTCGGATGCGGTATCGAATAGAAATCGCGCGCATTTGTGGTTGCAGATGTAAAATACACCATTTACCTCGAATTCGAGCCGCACCTTTAAATTGTCAAGCAACTTCTCAAACTCGAGATACAGGCGGTCATCGAGGTTCTCCGGATGGAGCGTCCAGTGGTATGTGAGCCAGCCCGTATCCGGATTGCGTTCTCTCCGATATCCTGCAAGCCGGTTCTCGTGCAGTTTAAAGAGCGTCTTCCTGATCACGTTTATATCCATCTCGATCTCTTCTGCAACGACCTCATCGACGATCTCTCCATCAGGCAGTTTCTCGAGGATCTCTACGCCATCCGCCCCAATAATCTTTACCAGATACTGGTGCATAACAGGATCAGCTATACCGATCAATCTATCACCGTCTCGACACTTCCGTTTTCCAATTTTTCTTTTGAGATTGGTATCATTCCCGTACCTCTTTCACACAAACATGCCTTCTGAATACCGGTCTATCATTCCCTCGGGGTTCATTATGTGCTCGATTGCATCCTCGAAATCCTTCTGGTGTACCGCATCCGCATCCTCGCGCACCGCACACATACCAGCTTCCATCGCGATCGCACGTAAAGTAGCGCCGTTTGCGTCCTCGGTCAGTGCCACAATGCGATCAAAATCGATGTCGTCTGCAAGTCGCATCTTTTCCGTGTGGATGAGCAGGATCTTGACGCGTGCTTCACGATCCGGCATGGGAACGTAGACCAGCCGGTCGAAACGTCCTGCGCGGATCAGCGCGGGATCGAGTATATCCCACCGGTTGGTTGCTGCAAGGATGCAGACATCACCTCTCGAATTGAATCCGTCCATCTCTGATAAGAGTTGCATGAGCGTGCGCTGGACCTCCCTTCCCCCGGAACTGGCATCGTCGAGCCGTACCGCACCAATCGAGTCCAGTTCGTCGATGAATATGATCGCGGGCGATTTTTTCCGCGCCATCTCGAATACATCACGCACCATACGCGCGCCCTCACCGATGTACTTCTGAACGAGTTCCGAACCGACCACACGGATAAATGTGGCATCAGTCCGGGTGGCAACCGCTTTTGCGAGAAGGGTCTTTCCCGTGCCTGGTGGGCCGAACAGTAAAACGCCTTTCGGCGGATCGATGCCGATGCGTTCGAATATCTCTGGTTTGGTGAGTGCAAATTCCACAGCTCCCCTGAGCACCTCAATCTGCTTATCAAGACCCCCGATCTGGTCGTAATCGATGTCAGGCGATTCTATGACCTCCATTGCCTGCACTAAGGGGTCTTCTGATCTGGGGATGACCGCAACGATCGACAGATGCTCCTTATTAAGCGCAACCTGCACACCGGGTTTGAGATCGCCGTCTTTGATGAACTGGGAGCTTCCCACGATGAATTCAGGACCTGTGCTCGATCGCACAATCGATTTACCCCCCTCAAGAATGTTTACGAGCGTTCCGACCAGCTGCGGTGTTGTTTTTAGTTTGTCAAGTTCACTCCGCAGTTTCCTGAGCTCACGCTCGTACTTCAATCGCTGGTCTTCAGCAAGCTGCTTTTAGGTCTCGACCTTCTGGTACTGCTTCTCGAGCAGGTTATTTTTCAATTCGAGTTGCTGC
>CBDAFH010000095.1:0-4805 GCA_965195165.1 uncultured ANME-2 cluster archaeon
ACCACTGCCATGACCCGGTCGTGCGTGTCAGCATCAACGATCTCGACGTTTGCACCCTCGCGCTCGAAGAGATCAGTCAATATCGGAAGCCACCGTTCGCATCTGCTTGACGGCGTGATCATCACAGTCTGCCCGCGGATAGCAGGGATGCTCGGACCGAACATCGGATGCGTCCCGATCACCTCGACGCCATCGGGGGCGCACTTCTCCATCGCAGCAAGCGGTATCTTCTTTATCGAGGTCATATCAATGAGAAGACTCCCGCGACTTATCTTCGGCGCAATCTCTTCGATCGTATCCTCTGTTACATCGATGGGAACCGAGATCACAACGATATCACTCTCATGGATCGCGGCATCCAGATCGTGGGCATACCGAGCGCCCAACGCTTCGGCGATCTCGACCTTGCCGCTTTTGCCCCAGACCATAACCGTGTGGTGGAGGCGCTGGAAGAATCTCGTAAACCACTGTCCGAGTTCGCCGGTTCCGCCGATGATTAGGATCTTCATGGGTACTCCTTTGTATATTGTAATTTCATGTATTTCATATATATCAAAAAGTTTTTGTAAGTTGGGCTATCACGCACAAATCCTTATAAGCCGCAAAAGCCATTTTTCAATCGGGTGATACTATGGAACAATATTTGATACCAGTAGTGATTATAGTGCTGTTTGTGCTTGCAAGCGCTGTAAAGATCGTTCAGGAGTACGAACGTGGCGTAATATTCCGGCTCGGGAGGCTGGTCGGTGCAAGAGGACCGGGGCTCTTCTTCATAATCCCGATACTCGAGACGATGAAGAAGATCGATCTCAGGACGATCGTGCTCGATATCCCGCCGCAGGAGGTTATCACAATGGATAACGTGACTGCACGGGTGAATGCTGTTGTGTACTACCGGGTGATGGATCCGAGCAAAGCAGTGGTGCAGGTTGAGCACTATCCGACCGCAACCGCGCAGATGGCGCTCACGACGCTTCGAGGTGTGATTGGGCAGGTGGAACTTGATGAGGTTCTTTCCGAGAGAGACAAGATCAACAAGCGGCTGCAGGAGATCATCGATGAGTCGACCGACCCATGGGGGATCAAGGTTTCGGCTGTTGAGATCAAGGATGTCGAACTGCCAGAGGCGATGCAGCGTGCGATGGCTTCGCAGGCAGAGGCAGAGAGGAACAGGCGGGCACGGATCATCAACGCAGAAGGAGAGATGCAGGCATCAATCAAACTTGCGGATGCTGCAAGGGTGCTGAACGAACAACCGGGGGCACTCTACATCCGGACGCTCCAGACGATCAAGGATGCGACCGAGGAGAAGGCGACGACGGTTGTGATTCCGCTGCCGATAGAAATTATGGGCGCACTTGGACTTAATAAAGAGAATAAGTAAAGAGAGATAGAAGAAAGTGGGATTGCGATGAAACGTACCCCAATCCTTCTAACGCTCCTGCTGCTGGTGCTGGCGCTCTCCATCGTGGCGCCGGCATGTAGCGCGTCAGAGCCAGTGATCTATGTGATCGAGATAGACGACATGATCACAGCAGGCACTGAGATGGAGATCGCCCGCGGCATCGATCACGCAACTGATATCGGTGCTGCCGCGGTGCTGATCGAAATAAACACCCCGGGCGGGCTTGTTGACTCGATGGAAGGGATCGTATCAGATATCGAGCGTTCGGAGGTGCCTGTGATCACGTTTGTGCCGCAGGGCGAGCGTGCATTCTCTGCCGGCGCATTCATCCTTTTATCAGGGCATATCGCTGCAATGGCGCCCGGCACAGCCACGGGAGCGGCAACACCGATCGCGATAACGCCGACAGGCACAACACCGGTTGAGAACAAGACTGTCAATGCGTACGCAGCCAGAATGCGTGGAATCGCGGAGAACCGGAACAGATCTGCAGAGGTCGCAGAGAAGTTCGTTACGAAAGGGTTATCACTGACAGCTGAAGAGGCGCTGGAGCAGGGTGTGATCGATGTAGTCGCGTCCGACAGGCGCGATCTTGCCGGTGCCATCGATAACAGAACCGTGAACGTGAGCAAAGAATCGGTGACACTCCATACGAAGGGTGCAATCTTCATCACGCAGGAACCGCGGTTTGCAGCATCGGTAGTCGCCCTACTGAGCAACCCGCAGATCGCGTTCGTACTCTTCTTAATCGGGCTCTATGGGATCATCTACGGTCTCAAAGCTCCGGGGACGTATGTTCCGGAGATGGTCGGCGCGATAGCGCTGATACTTGCGCTGTACGGCATGGGAATGTTCTCGGTCAGCACATTCGGCGTGCTATTGATCGTAGCAGGGATAATACTGCTCATAGCAGAGGTTCTCACGCCAACATTCGGGGTACTGACGATCGGCGGCGCGATCTGCCTGATTCTCGGTGCCATCATGTTTCCACAAGAGCCGTTCATGCCGGCTGAATGGATCAGCGACTTCAGACAGACCGTCTTCGCAATTGTGATCCTCTCTGTCGTGATAATCGTGGCCGGTCTCGGTTTTGTTATGAAGACGAGGCTTAAGAAACCGACGACTGGGCGGGATGAACTGATCGGGGAGGTCGTCAGGGCAGAGACCGACATCGATCCGGAGGGTACCGTGCACATTCACGGCGAGATATGGCGGGCGTCTGCAGCAGAGCCGGTACGCAAAGGCGAGGATGTAGTGATCCGGGATGTGGACGGGCTCACGCTGGTTGTTGAGAAGAATTAGGGAGTCCATAAACCCGCCCGGAGGCAGCCCCGGAATTGAATCAATCATCATCAAATCGCAGGTCTCAGCTCTTCACATCGACGAGACGCCCCGGATTCGTCCTGACCGCGGCGCAGGAATCGCGTTTCGTCAGTCCGGCCCCCATCGCCACCGTAAACGCCGTCTCTTCAGTGATCAGATCGTCTGGTGCGTGCGCATCCGTGTTCACGATGAGATCGCACCCGATCTCGCACGCAATCCGTGCAACATGCCCGTTCGTCCGGTTGTGCCCGCATCTTGCCGTGATCTCGAGCAGTATGCCATTTTCGCGTGCGCATTCGACCTCATCAGGGGTGATCAGTCCGGGATGCGCCAGAATGTCGATGTCAGACCGAAGCGCAGCAGCATTCGTGCCCGGAGCCACAGGTTCTGACATGGTCTCGCCATGCACCACGATGATATCTGCGCCGAGCGACCTTGCTTCATCTGCAAGCCGCGCAATCTTTCCGGGCGGAACATGCGTCAGTTCCACACCAGATAGGACTCTGATACCCCATTCCTCCTCCAGAAACGAAGTCTTTTTCATTGCGTCCAGCACAAATTCGATGTTCGTAAAATCGACGTGATCAGTGATCGCAATCGCAGAATAGCCATGCACCACTGCACGACGGACGAGTTCGCTCGGTACCAGTTCGCCGTCGCTGAATATAGAGTGGGTGTGCAGGTCGATCATCACGGATATCTGGGGTGCGAGACCTATAAATATTCCCATAAGCGAGAGGTTGGTCAGCAGACCGGGGACGTCAAAATCACCGCCCGCCCGGGGCGTACAACTTAAAGATCCTTAATTGGTGGATCGTAGCTCCTTCATCTTCGAGCAAACCTCATAGAGAATCGAGGATTTTGGAGCGTCTGTCTTCTTTACGAGCACCCGCCCCTGTTTCTCCCACCATGCCGCAGGATGCGCCTTCGTATCTTCGATGGTGCAATCGAGATTGAGCATCCTGGCTGCTTCTGCAATCTCATCGAGCCGCGGCGACTTCACAGCACTCCGCCTCGAGACCCTGCGCCCACCGTTTCTCGATATCCTGCTGTCGAAATAGATGGGCCAGATAACAATCCTGTCTGTTTCTGGCATAAAATCCCGCCTCCCGGAATCGAACCGGGGACATCGCGGTCTCTGCGCGGTAATGTGTGCTTTCGCACATGATCATACTACAACCGCGCACTCTACCAGGCTGAGTTAAAGCGGGTTATAGAGAGTGGTGCCGCGGCCTTTATCAATCTTTTGTTTCTGGCAGTATCTCTGAATCTACAAAAATATCGAGAGCGCCTGAATTTCAAGTCCATATAAAATAAATTTTCTTTCGGAGATATTGCCGCATCGGTAAGATTAATTAGATTCCGCCACGATCCAATCTCATGGAAAGCGCGCAGATGGTTATGGGTGAAAAGCAGATAGCAGAACTTTCAGAGATGCTTCACTCGTCCAGATCAGAGGTTAGGGGGATGGTTATGTGGGAAGGTGTGAAGAGTCTGCGCATGAAAATTGCGCTTGAAAAGTATGTCAACGAGGAGTTCTCTCTGTGCAGGGCAGCAGAGTTTGTAGGTGTTTCGATACAGCAGATGGCAAGATACCTTGCAGAGAGGGGTGTATCTTTTTTCAGACAGAGCATAGAAGAAGCCGAACTGGATGTGAAAGAGGCTGAAGGCTGGCTTAGCAATGCGCATTCTCGTTGATTCTTCTACGCTGATCGATCTTTCAAAGATTAATATTATTCCAGTTATACAAACCGTTCACCAGTCTTGGGATCCAATCGGTCTTGGTAGCCATGCGCTTGTTAGAGGTCACCAGGATAAACGTCTGGTTGCGCTCCCGGTTAGTCTGTAGGCGGACACTGATTTTTGAGTCGTATTTGCCTGTGGATGCATCCCTGCATCAGAGCACCGGAGTTCATCAACGTCCACGAATGCTTTGCATCTGACATTCCGCACGTGTTTTTCGCAAGAAGATCTATTTTTGCAAATGGTGAATAGTGGCTACTGATTGTGATTTTTTGTTTTTGAAGATACTCTCTTTATTAAATTACATATTTATTACATAAACATGTAAAGCATC
>CBDAFH010000096.1:0-6612 GCA_965195165.1 uncultured ANME-2 cluster archaeon
TCCGCACAGCATCGATATCAGCATCCACCTCGATTGGCTTGCGAGAGACATCCACAACCTCGGTCGGATCCTTCAATATGTTGCCGGTCGTGATACAGACGATCCGCTCATCAGAGTCGATCATCCCCTCCGCAAGCGAAACCCATTTCATCATTCGTGTTTACCATTCTATTCATCTTGTTCGCTGTTTAAGAACAGCCTTCGCTTTTCCCAGCCGCCGCCTGCAGGATCATCAGCGCATCGAGCGATGTGACGCTGCCATCGCCGCTGACATCCCATCGCAGGTCGGGCAGGCGGCTGCCGGCTGCGATCTGGAGCGCGATCACGGCGTCTGTGGTGGTGAATGCAGGCGACTCCTCGGGGCATACATTAATACTATTGTAAAAAATTGAGTATTCTCGCCAATCGGTGAAGTTACCAACATCAGGAGCGCTATCACACCAGACTATATGAGCAGAATCTTCTGTTACTGCCATTGCCAAATATACAAACACTTTAAGGCTTGTTGAAAGAGATATAACATGTGACCATGTAGAACCGGCATCCTTGCTTATTATATAATTTAAAGCATTTGGTTCTCTTTCTCGCCAGGCAATATGGACAAAATCACCATATGCACTAACTGTTGGATGATTTAAATCGTTTGAATACGTTAGTCTCATCTTATCATTCCAAGTGGTGCCATTATCCGAGCTTCTTAAATAATAAATATCTGATTTCGGAATATCAAAATTTATTATTTCACTATTATTTTCCCACACAATGTGAACATCATTTCCATTAACTGCCAATCCAGGTTTCCATACAGTTTCCCACCCATATGTATATGTTTCAGTTAATACTATAGGAGTGGCCCAAGAGTGTCCATTGTCAGTACTTCGCATATAGAGTATTTCCCCTTTTGCCCCTAATTCCGGAACCCATATATTATATCTATCTCTCCACGCCACATGAACATTGTCACCATTTGATTCAATTGATGGACACCAAGAGGAAAAGGAAGTAGAAGCTAACTCAACTTCACTACTCCAGGTTTTTCCTCCATCTATACTATTTATATAAAATATATTACTATAATTTTCCATCCAAACTATATGAATATTATCGCCACTTACAGCAATATCCGGTTGAATCGAATGACCTGCTGTATAGGTTAACTTAATATCATTGCTCCAACTGCTACCATTATCGTTGCTGAATTTGTAATATATTTCAAAATTTCCATCTTTGTCGTCTTGCCATACGGTATAAATATTACCCCCATTTGCAGCTATTCTGGGATAAGATGATCCAGGATATGATGTTCCTAAATCATATGTTAATCTTTTGTCTTTCTCCCAAGTAACCCCATTGTCAACACTTTTCCTATAATATATCTCCCAATTATTATCTCTCTTATCACTCCATACAATATGCACATTTTTCTTATACACTGCAATATCTGGATCCATAGAAGATGTTGTAGTTAGTCGAATAACATCTGAAGCCGCCTGTATCGGCGTATCGTTCACATTGAACGCACCGCCATCACGCCACCAGCCGCTTTCATTGACGTAGAGTTACTCAGCAGCCGCCACGCCAGAGAACGCGAGCCACAGTGCAAGTGCGAGTATGATATACCATTTCAGTTTGCCCGGTATCATCATTCCTTCTGATTTTGTGGTCATCTGATAAACATCCATTTATTCGGTACGAATACTACCAACTACACATTATTGGTATAAAAACCGCTCCCAAAATCATCATTACCAGCATTAATACTTTGCTAACTCCTTTAATAGTTCGATGTTCTCTTCCATCGACTCTTTTAACAATTTCTTCAGCTTCTCGTCCTTTGTGTGCTTTATCTCAATTTCACGCTCTTCATTAGCCATTCTTCTACACCCTCCAGTTCAAATTCTCTTTTTGCCAGACTCAGCAGGAACTCGATTATCTCGTCATTCCCAACGTTAAATTTGTATCCATTCTCTCTTAATACTATATCGACCAATGCGAAGGCGATCCTCTTGTTTCCGTCTATGAAAGGATGACCTTGAACGAAATCCCTTAAAATGATTGATGTGGCACTTGCATAACTCTATATTTTCTCTTATCACCTTGCCATTTACCCGTTCAATCGTGAATGCTATCGAACCTCTATTCAGAACTCCGAACTCACCGCCTGCATTCTCGATGATGTCATCATGGATTCTTATCACGGCATCAGTGGCGAATGGGATTCTGATCGTCACAAGTCTTCCTATTGGTTAGATTATAGATATAGCTATGTTGGTGGTTTGTCGATCCGTTAAGCAGGCACAAACTCGATAATCAAACTTACCAGCGTTAGCCGCGGCTTATCCACATTCACGTTCTCGTCATAACTCCCGCCATGATTTTACCTCCTCACTTCACGGTCTTGGTCACCCAAACAAAGCTTTCCGCACAGCATCGATATCAGCATCCACTTCAAGCGGCTTTGCGCAGACATCCACAACCTCGGTCGGATCCTTCAATATGTTGCCGGTCGTGATACAGACGATCCGCTCATCAGCGTCGATCAGCCCCCCCAAAACCAGTTTCCGCAGTCCGGCGATCGATGTCGCGCTTGCTGGCTCAACCCCGATACCCTCTACCGACGCCAGGTCACGCTGCGCAGAAACGATCTCTTCATCAGAGACCGAGATCGCACGTCCGCCCGATTCCCTGATCGCACGGAGTGCCTTTGCAGCGTTTACAGGGTCTCCGATCCGTATCGCAGTTGCAATCGTCTCAGGGTTCGCCTCGGGCACGATCTCTGCAAGTCCGCGGTCTATAGCGTCCACAACCGGACGCGAACCCTCTGCCTGGATGCCGGTCATCTTCGGGATCGCATCGGTGATGCCGAGTTCTTTCAGTTCCTTAAAACCTTTATAGATCGCAGAGATGTTTCCAGCGTTTCCGACAGGCAGTATGACCCGGTCAGGCACCTCCCACCCAAGTTCGTCCACGATCTCAAAAGCGATCGTCTTCTGTCCTTCCAGCCGAAACGGATTGATCGAATTCAGGAGATAGAACCCATACTCGTCGCAGACCTCGCGCACGAGCCGGAGCGCCTCGTCGAAGTTTCCGCGGATGTTTAAGACCTTTGCGCCATGAATCAGTGCCTGTGCGATCTTGCCAAGCGCAACCTTCCCGCCGGGAAGCAGCACCACCGCAGGAATTCCTGCTTTTGCCGCATAAGTCGCAAGCGAGGCGGATGTGTTCCCTGTGGATGCACATGCAACCGTCTTCATGCCAAGTTCGATCGCCTTTGTCACACCAACGGTCATGCCTCGATCCTTGAATGATCCGGTCGGGTTCAGCCCTTCGTGCTTGACATAGACCTCGTGAACCTCCATGCCCTCACCGAGCCGCTCTGTGCGGTATAAGGGTGTGCCACCCTCCTGGATCGTCACCGGCTTGATATTTACGGGAAGGAGTGCTTTATACTTCCAGACAGATCTGCATTCATCGGTTTTACGAAAATCAATCTCTGATAGGTCGTAGATCACCTCTAAAAGTCCGCCACAGGATGGGCAGGTGTATATGATCTCACCCGGATCGTATAAGGCACGGCACTCGATGCACTGGAGTTGATAGTTCATGGTTACCCTTTTGTTGGTGGCGGATGTAAAGGTGTTGGGTCAAGATTTTAATACTTGGCGACCGTATCAAATCATATCAATTTGTAAAGGTGAAATAATGGAACTTAATACAACCATCACACTCATTGGAGTACGGCTTGCAAAGGTCGGAACAGAGTTCATATTCAAAGGTCCTGCCCCGGAATGCGAGGATTGTAGATTCAAGAACAGTTGCATGAATCTGAGCCCCGGGAGAAAATATCGTATCGTAAATATCAGAACCACTACCACTCATTCATGCGATGTACACGACGAGGGCGTGCAGGCGGTGGAGATTGTGGAATCGCCGATCATATCTGCAATCGAATCAAAAAAAGCATTTAAAGGATCTAAGATCGTTTTTGAGCCGCCAACGTGTAAGAGAAGCGAATGTAAGATGCATGACCTCTGCCATCCTATCGGGCTGGAATTCGGTGATAAGTGTACGATCTCTGATGTGATCGGTGACGCTCCTGACGAGTGCGTGAAAGGGCTTTCGCTGAAGGTCGTTGAACTGACACGATAACCAGAACGGTCAAAAACTCAAGTTTTCGAACGCACCAGACGGTCGTACACCTCATCGATCATCCCGGAAACATCGATGCCGCACGCCCTTGCAACGAGTAGAGCAACCGCGTCTGTTTCGACGATGCCCAGACGTTCCTGCGCATCATTGATCAGGCGTATGACCTCCTGCTTGCTTTTCACGCCGGATAGATGCTCGACCACCCGGTCGATTACGGTTCTCTCCCCTGATGCTTCTTCGGTCTCTTCGAGTAATGCCCCACCCTTGCAGGCAGTGGCATCGATAGGTCGCTCTTCACGATCCATTATGCTCTGGTCAGGTCTGAAATCGATCGGAATCTCCACCGAATGGATATCGAATAACGGCTCAACCACTTCATCGGTGATCCGCACAAGCCCTCGTCGCTCTGCATTCGTAAGTACCGACTCTGCCTGATCAGGCGAGAACCATTTCAGATCGAGAGAGAGTGCAAACACGAATTCACTGATTGAGGTCACCTTGCCCTTCTTCCGAAACACGTGAGCAACGACCCGTTCCAGTGTCATACAGTCCCTTGCCTGAGCGCATCGACGATTGTGCCTGCCACATGCCTACACTCGGTCCTGCCGGGGCCAGAATCGAGATGAACCGTAAGTGTGAGCAGATCACCGTCCAGATGCATCCGCACCAGATAGTCGTCGCCAGTAAATGCGATCATCTTATATTTTTCATCAAGGCGGCTATATTTTAGCGATATCTTAAAATCAAGCATGCCGCCACTCTCGATCCCGACCAGAACCGCGTCCACGCTGGCAGGGATTAAATGCGCAAAATCGAGATTGTTCTCGACGATATACACAGCAATCTCGCGTTTTGCCTTGACGGTGTTCCCCCTTCGGTCAGGCGATTCCGTGGTGAACATCTCGCGTCTTCCGTCCACCCCTGCCATCGTCCAGACCAGATACGGTAGGTCCTCGTAGTACCGGTATTTCTGCTCGAAATGAACATCACCCTTCGGGAAATGGTAGTAGATGCGCTTTCTCATATCCATCATACTTTACTCGATCACACTCTAATCAGTTCGGCATCAGAGACCCCGTCAACACCCCGGATCTCGTCGAGCAGCGCATCAGGAACGTCCGAGTCGACATTCAGGACCATGATCGACTTGTCATCTTTTCCGGTTTCGCTGACCTGCATACCTGATATGTTGATCTTCTCCCTGCCAAGTATCATGCAGCAGGGGCCGATGATATTCGGGCGGTTCTCGTGCCGTGAGATGATCATGTAGCTTGATGGTATGATATCGAGACGGCATCCATCGATATCGAGTATCCGCAAGGTATCACTGATGAGCGCACCCGTGACCGATCTCGACTTTCCACCTCCGGCAAGCGTGATCGTTATCGACTGCTGTTCCGCAGTCTCAGTCGATTTGCTCTCCTTGATCTTTATCTTCCTCTCCTTTGCAAGTTCCGGCGCGTTCACGTAGTTAACGCTTGGTCCCATCGACTGCGAAAGTACGCCTTTGAGTGCTGCAAGTGTAACCATCCTGAGATCGGTGTCAAAGATCGCACCAGAGTATTCGATCTCGATTTCATCGAAACTGCGCATCAATTGGGCGCACATACTCCCGATCGTCTCTGCGACGCTGATATACGGCGCAACCACACTCAGAGCGTCGGACTGGATATGCGGCAGGTTGATCGCGGTCGTTACAGACTCGCCCCTGAGAGCGGCAAGCACCTGATTTGCGACATCGACCGCAACCGCAACCTGCGCCTCCGCTGTAGACGCGCCGAGATGCGGCGTTACGATCACACGATCCAGACCAAGAAGCGGGCTTCCTGTCGGCGGCTCGTTTACGAAGACATCAAGTGCGGCACCTGCGATCCGGTTTTTATTGACCGCCCGCACTATCGCATCCTCATCGATGACCCCGCCGCGTGCGCAGTTGATGATCCTGGCGCCGGGCTTCATCATCTCGAACTGGGGATCGCTGACCATGCCTCTGGTCTCGTCGGTAAGCGGCGTATGCACCGTGATGTAGTCGGACTTCTTAAGCACGGTCTCGAGGTCTACGAGTTCGATTCCGAGTTCCTTTGCACGCTGTTTTGGTATGAACGGATCATAAGCGATGATCTTCATTAGAAGACCTTGCGCACGTTTCACAACCACGATTCCTACCCTTCCAAGCCCGATCGTGCCGAGAACCTTTCCGCGAACCTCGCTTCCTGTAAACAGTTTGCGCTCCCACTTGCCAGCCTTTAACGAGGCGTTCGCCTGCGGCACATTCCTTGATAGCGCAAGCATCATCGCGATCGTGTGTTCTGCTGCCGAGATCGTGTTTCCTTCGGGCGTATTCGCAACGATTATGCCTTTCCTCGTCGCTGCCGGAACATCGATGTTATCGACGCCGACTCCAGCCCTGCCAACGATCTTGAGGCGGTCTGCTGCATTTATGATTTTTTCTGTTACCTTTGT
>CBDAFH010000097.1:0-9040 GCA_965195165.1 uncultured ANME-2 cluster archaeon
TATTACATAAACATGTAAAGCATCCTCTATTGAAATTGGACAGGTTGTGCCACCACAGTATAAAAATAATATTTTTTGGATATCTAAAAACGCCAACAGTAGAAATTATGCGAAAATAGATGGTGACCTGCGGAATGTGAGTTGCATCCCGCCGATCATAGCACACCTCTCCACTCACACATCTACTTCGTCAACAACCACAGACCTGAGTCTATCAGGCATTTTATCCGGATTATCACCCACCGGCGATACTGTAGGCTGATCCATATCGCAAAGTACGGCAAGCCCCTCCTCGCTTATCACAAATTCCACAAACTCCGCGGCAAGTTCTGGTGATGCCGCGTTTTTGGGTATGGTTATCCCATAGAAGATCGGTTTACACTCCCGCTTTGCCCCCACGGATGTGAAGCGCTGAAATCCGAGCTGAATTGTAACTTTCTTGTAGTCATCTTCATATTCGGGTGAACTCAGATCGATCTCTGCGGGCAACTCCAGAAACCGGAGTCCGTGCTGCTCTGCCATGCTTTTGTATAGGAATGCGTAGTCGATCTCGCCAAGATCAAGCAGCGCCAGCAACTGCACACTTCCGCCCCTGATAACGATCTTTTCGGTTCGCGGTAGAAGCGTCTCAGGCACAAACACGATTGCGGTATCGCCATCAACACCACCCCCGGTTACGGAGATCGGATGGGCAAGATTACCCGCTATCAGATCGTCAAAGATCGTCTGGTCATCGTAGTGCCATTCTGCAAGCTGGGTCACCATCAGGGTTCTGTATCCACACGCATCGAGCATGGGATTTGAGAACCCGAGTGTAACATCGGGTCGAGAGAGAATTTCATACCAGTTTGAGTCATTGATCTTCCTTGCGTACCTGCTTCCATCGGTGTACGCGATCACCATCTGGTTTGTCGCAAACCGGACGTACCAGTCCGCGTGGGCGTCATACATCATGTCTGGAATAAGAGTTTCATCTGCGACAACGACCACATCCACCTCGTCATGCAGATCGGTCACATATCTGATCGCCTGGATGCTCCCGTGCCCTTCCATCTGCAGATCCACGTCCGGATGCGTGCTTTCGAATTGTTTCTCGATCTCTCCGAATGGCACAATCAAACTTCCCGCATAGACTACCTTCAATCGCGTTTTCGCCTGCTCGTGAGGTACATATACAGCTGCAACAATCACAGCAACTACTACTACAATCAGGACAAAAATGTGTATCGCTTTCATTTCCAGATCTCTATCTTATCCACCCATTTAATCCAGTAATGCCCCTCTGTCAAGAGTTTATCCTTCGAAACGATGGCAACCCGAAGCGGTCTACCACAATCCTCGGGGAGTTGAGCCCCATCCTGTTCATACATCAATATTACCTCTAATTTCCGGTGCGGCACCTCCCTGAGCTCCGGATCGTACGTGATGAAATCGCCCATGACCTGATCATACGTGAAGACCATCATGTATCCGTCGGACGCATATACCCGGACGGTGTCTGTTGTGTTGATTCCGCCGACAAAGTCGCACAGTTCTTTCAGGGGTGTGCCCTTGCATTTAAACGGTCCGTTTACGCTGCCAACGGTCGTAAAAAATCCGCCATACCCTTCATACGAAGGCATTGCCATGATCTCATCATACGAGAGCACCTTCTCTTCATCACCGATCAATGTCAGGTTCCAATCGACCTTCTCCTCTGCGACTTGAGAATGATGCAGACATCCGGTTGTAGCGATGGCAACACCGATACACACCACCGCAATGGCGAGGGTAAATAGAATAGGAATATTACGCTCTTCTTTCATTTTCTCCTCCTTAAAATAGCTGCAACCAGCAGCAATCCGGCAATTGCAGACACTGTTTCGAATCCGGGTGCCGAATCCGGTTCCGGAGCGGTGGTAGTGGTGGGGGTGGACAGTGATTTTGCCGGACCTCCATGATCGCCGGCATATCCGCCTGTATATACCCGTAGCCCACTAACCCACTTTACAGAAAGCCCATTTGTGGATGGGCTGAGGTCTCCGAAGAAGTGCTGGCTCTGCTCAGGCAGGTATTCATGCATATCCCAGTTCCCAAAGACGTGGTCATCGGCAAGGAAGACTATACACATCCCGTTAAAATAGTCGGGCGGATACCCTTTTTCGCTGTCGTACCAGCAGAGAACGATTGGTCCCTGCCCGGGATCCGGATCATAGACGTTTGCGTAACCGAATTCCACGTGGTAGCCATCCGATGCACAAATCATCACTTCATCATCAGGAGAAGCTCCGCCTACCATATCACATAGATCCCTGATATCCGTTCCTTTTACCGCACCTTTGTCCTTGAAGTTCGTCGTTTCATTCCGATCCCACTTGTCTTCACTAAACACGGGTCCTTGGTGGTAGTAATGCGTAATCCCATCACCATGAACCGGTAGATTCGCTTCCATCCAGTCATACGTTACGGTTGTCTCGTTCATGACCGAACCATCCTCTGCGTACTTTACCAGATGGACTGATGTGGTCTGCCCGGCTGCACAAGACGTCACAGACGCAACTATCAGGAGCAGTAGAACGGTTAAGTAGAAATTCCTTTTCATTTTATATCTTCCTCCGTTTAATCAGGCAAGATATCGCCAGCAGCCCGGTGATTGCGAACATAGCCTCAAATCCGGGAGTTTTAAATACTGCTGAATTCGGTGTTGCTTTTGGTGCTGGCGATGTTGCGGATGGTAGGGAAGATGGATCTTGCGCAGGCACGGAAGACTGTGATGGTACCGGGTCCTCCGGTTGCGTTTCAGATTTAGTCGGCACGGGTGCTGGTGTTGGGAGATCTACCGTTACACCTGCCAACCCTATCACTCCATCGCTTTCTGCCGTTACCGTGGCATTTCCCGCGCTGTGTGCTGTGAATAGCCCGGCAGCAGCGATCGTTCCGACTGCCTCATCACTACTCGTCCATACAAAGACGATATCTGACATTTCGTAATGATCTTGATCGTACGCGATCCCGGTGAACTGCTGCGCCTCGCCGACATTCAGCGTTGCTGCTGTTGGCAGGACCGTGATCGTTGTCAGGATCTGCGAAGGAGTCGGGGTTGGAGAAGGGGATGCTGTCAGTACCGGGCTGGACACTGTCACACTCGCGGTTCCTTGCACCTCACCATTCTTTGCCATTATCACAGTCTCCCCGGCAGAACGCGCAGTGAAGCGCCCGGCAGCAGCGATCGTCCCAACAGTTTCGTCACTGCTTGTCCATGTAAAGACGGTGCCCGACATCTCAGTACTGTATTGATCATATCCAGTTGCCGTGAATCGCTGTTCGTAACCGATATCCAGTGTCCGGCTGGCTGGAGAAATCTCAATTGAACTTAATTTCGGTGGATTCATCGTGCTGTAAATCGCTATCTTATCAACGTTTTTCACAGATAGCCCGCCTGACGAGGGGTGCTTGCCCGTGTAATTGTACCAATACTCCTGAGCAATACATTCATGCATATCCCAGTGCCCGAATACATGGTCATCAGCAAAGAAGATGAACCGCATTCCAGTGTAATAGTCTGGAACATACCCATCATCCGCTCGCCACCATGTCAGGACCATCGGCCCCTGTCTCGATTGTGGTTTGTAGACATTTGTATAATCGAAGTACTTTCCGAAGCCGTCAGACGCACTGATTTTTATCTTATCGCCCGGAGACATTCCACCGACCAGTTTACAGAGGTCTTTGATATCAGTCCCTTTTACAGCACCAAAATCCCTGCTCTCTATGTTCGTGGTCTCGTTCACATCCCATGGGTCACTCAAAAACATCTCCCCAAAGATGGGTCCCTGATGGTAGTAATGGGTCGTGCCATCGCCCTGCACAGGCAGATTTACCTCCATCCATTTGTAGGTCACCGTCGTAGTGTTCAGTATGGCCGTGTCGTCGGAGGCGTACTTTATCACCACAATGTTGGTTGCCGGTTCTGCTGCCTGCGCCGGGAGCGTTGAGAGCAGGAGTGCAATACCGACGTACAGCATCGGTATTGCCAATAACGTTGCTCTTTTCATCCCTTTCGCCTCTAACCGGAATCCTGCAGGGCTTGCAGAATCATCAGCGCGTCAACTGATGTGACCTGCCCATCTCCGTTCATATCGGCAACAAGGTCTGCCTCGCTACTTCCGACCGCCATCTGTAGGGAAAGCACTACGTCCACTGCCGAGAGTTCACTGTCGTGATTGGCATCGCCGCGCAGCATCGTCCTGTCACTGTATACCACAATCCTTTTGACGGTTATGGCACTCGATACGTTCGCTCCGACGAGTCTGAGAGGCCAGTTGGAGCTGTCCTCGTGGATATGTGTGCCATTAAGCGTATTCGCAACGATGTAGTTACCATTCCTGATCGTGTCTCTGCTGTCGATTGTCACACTATGACCGTCGCTTCCAATGACTACAATATCATACCCAGCTGCGGCAAGCGTGTCATTGTATGCGCCTTCGGAGTGCGAGTTCTCATCATCAACCCAGCCACAGAGCAGCCAGAGAGGCAAACCCCCCCATGTCCTGCCTTCACTATCCGGGTATTCGGCGGCGTGCCCCCCCATCGTACAGGTGAGAGCCTGCTCGAAGTAGGACTTGCTGATGGTATCCTTGATAGCACCGTCTAACGTGATATTCCAGTCTGCCTCTGTGCCATTGTATATCTTGATGGTGTCAACGTACTTGGCGGAAAGACCCGCGCACGAGGGGTACTGTATGCCATCACCCCAGTAGTAATGCCAGTGATCCTCATCCATGCATTCGTGCATGTCCCAGTTGCCGAAGATGTGATCGCCATCACTTGCGGTAAAGAATAACCGCATTCCATTAGAATAGTCAGGCACGTAGCCCTGATCATCCACCCACCAGGTGAGGAAAGCCTCGCCCTGACGTTCCCGTTGCTCACTTGCGAGTTCGTCGGTGTAGATGTTTGCGTAGCCTAGCTTGGTTTCATACCCGTCGCTGGCGACCAGCTTGATCTCAGTTCCTGCACTCATGCCTCCGACGAGTTCACACAGGTCTTTAACCGAAGTCCCTTTCACTACCTCGTCAACCTTAAAGCCACCAAGATATGTCTCATTCTGATCCCAGTGGTCTCCTTCGGTGAAATCACAAGCCTCGAACTTATAGTGCGTTGTGCCGTCTCCGATGACAGGGAGATTTGCCTCCATCCACAGGTAGGTGGTATTGGTCTCGTCCAGAATAGTAGTACCATCTGTATCGTACTTGATGATGTGGACTGAGGGCACCTCTGTTGACGCACTAAACTCGGTTAGTTCGATCTCTACAATGTTGCCAACCCTGTTTCCACCGGACACTTCACTGCCCACAAGCCTGAGTGGCCAGGGCGGGTGCGAGCCATCCTTCGAGAGCGGTGTTCCATTCAGCGTGTCTGCCACGATATACCCTCCGTTTCGTACCACATCTGCGCTTGCGAATTCTTTGGCATAGCCATCACCTGCTTTCACAATGATCTTGTATCCTGCGGTTGCCTGATTGTCATTGAAACCGTCCGGACCGTGTGGAATCCGGTCGTCCGCCCAGCCACAGAAGAACCAGAGCGGAACACCTTCCCAAACATCTTCAGTATCAGGATCAGTCCAGCTTACTCCATGACAGGAGGATTCGGCTGCAGCCTCGTACTCTGCTTGAGAAAGCACATCAGTGATCTTGCCGCTCAAATTGAGGTTATAGCTGCTAGAATCAGGTGGTGGGGTGATAAGTTCAACGAGGTTAATTTCGGAGATGTTACCAACCTTGTCCTTACCAGATGTAACGGCGCTACCCACGAGCTTGAGAGGGTACAAATAGTCGAGTGGTTTCCCGTTCAGACTATTTGCCACGATATAGTCATTGTTATAAGCGATCTCGCTGCTGTTAAAGGATCTGTTATAGCCATCGGCTGCGATTACTTTGACTGTGTAGTTGGTCGCTGCAAGTGAGTCATTAAACGTCCAGTGACTGCCTGCCTCGTGGTTGTCCACCGCACTACAGAGACACCAGAGCGGAATGCCTTCCCAGGTACCGCTACCGTCGGTGTACGTCACGTCATGATGGCATGAAACAGCATCCTCGAATTCCGCCTGTGTGATAATGTCCCCAATATCACCGAGCAGTTTTAGTGTCCATCCTTCCGGCGGTTCGGGTAGACCGACGAGTTCGATCTCAACGATGTTTCCGACCTGTTGTCCGCCAGTCACGTTAGTACCTTTGAGGTGCAGTGGCCAGCAGGACTTCTCGGAGGTGGTGTTCTCAGGAAGTGCTGATCCGTTTAATTTATTTGCAACGATATATCCATCGTTCCGTGCGATGTCAGCACTATCAAGGCAGGTGCTCCATCCGTCGCCTGCTATGACTTTTACCGAGTAACCCTCGGCAGCGAGCGTGTCGTTGAATGCACCGACTCCGTGCTGTATTTCATCGTCAACCCTGCCCACCAGATACCAGAGCGGGATACCTTCCCACGTTCTATTCTCGGAGTCCGTATATGAAGCGTTGTGACATGCCACGCTATCTTCAAAAGCGGTTTTATTCACCATTTCGGTTATTGCACCGACGAGTTCAAGATTCCAGCCACCTATCGTTGGGTTCACCGTGATCCTGACGACTGCGGTTGCGTTCTCCGTGGTCTCTTGATCGGTGCCGTAGTAGAACTCAATATAATCGCCGTCGGTGATCGGATTGTTGCTCACGCCGGTGGTGTCAGAGTAGTAGTTCTGGTATACACCATTTAACTGGTAGTTCCAGGTAAGTTTGGGTGTAACGCTATTATTATACTCGTACTCTTCGATCCAGTCGAGCAGGGCGGTATTTTTAGTCCCTTCCCAGCTCCCATTATAGTTAAACGCGCCGCCATGGGCAGCAAATTCGAGCGCGCCATGAGGCGTGAAGTTGGTAACCTCATGAGGATTACCGTCCTTATCGTACCATGTGAAGTTGCCCTCCTCCAGTACGACCGTACCATCGAAGATCACATCAACTCCGATTCCGGCATTTGCTGCGATATTGACCACCGCTATGGCGTCTTCAGGTCCGTAATCGGGCAACTTGACATTGCCGTAGAAATAGTACACCACGTCCCTGTCCTGAAGTTCATAGACGTTTAAGCCCTCGGTGCCGGGACTGTTCCAGTCATCCAGGATATGGCCATTTACCGCGCAACTCCATGCCCACTTTACAGAATCGTTGACCTTGTTGTAATAATACTCTCCGATGTCGTCAAGCATCAGAATACCTTTTGAATCGAAACTCTTATCGGTGACGTTGTAGCCAAATCCGCCGGAGGTCGCTGCTGCATCGAGCGCTCCCAGGGGCGTAAGCTGTTTTACCTCGTAATCGACCCCTGAATCGTAAGCAGTTAAGGTGAAGTTCCCTTCCTTGAGTGTGACCGCATCATCGAAGACTGCCTCTATTTCCGAATATATCTCGATGGTGTCAACGTTTTTCACAGATAGCCCGCCTGACGAAGGATGCTCTCCATCGCTATCGGTGTAATTGTACCAGTACGCAGGAGCCATGCATTCGTGCATATCCCAGTGTCCGAATACATGATCATCAGCAAAGAAGATGAGCCGCATCCCGGTAGAATAGTCCGGAACATATCCATCATCCGCTCGCCACCATGTCAAAACCATCGGTCCCTGTCTCGGATATGGCTCATAGACACTTTCGTAGCCGAACCATTTGCTAAATCCACCGGGTGCGATGATCTTTATCTCATCGCCCGAAGACATTCCGCCAACCAGTTCACAGAGGTCTTTGATATCGGTCCCTTTTACAGCGCCAAAGTCCCTACCATCTATGTTTGTCGTCTCATTCACGTCCCACGGGTCAATCCAAAACATATCCCCAAAGATAGGCCCCTGATGGAAATAATGCGTCATGCCATCGCCTTGCACCGCCAGATTCGCCTCCATCCATTCGTACGTTACTCTCGTTTCATTGAGTACCGTCGTATCATCAGAGGCGTACTTTACCACGTCCACCTCTGTCGTCGTCGCCTGCACCGATGCAGACAAACCCGCAATCGCAATGCACAGCAGCATCACCAGTATTATGTTTTTTCTCATTTTGTTTGCCTCCTTTTGCATCACAGCCGTATCCTATGCACCTGCTATAGTGTCCATGAAACAACAGGTATTAAATACATTTTGGCTTGAAATGCGGTGAAGTAAAACTAAACTGGTTGACCTGACGCGCGATCGAGAACGCAAAATCAGACGCTTTGCCCAAGCATGATGCGCTCGCACCGCTTAAGGTCCTGAACCGTGTTCACATTCAGCGCAACTTCAGTTTCAGGGAGAATCAGGTTATAATCGGGCTGCTCCCCCTCAATCAGACTGCCATCGAGGATGTTAACGCCGCACGGGACGATCAACTCATCGTTGCGATTGAATACAGCGGTCGGGTGCTGCCCAAGTTCCGTGCAGACAGAAAGCGGCGTGTGGACAGAGAGCGCGGGTTCGCAGCGCTTGTTATAGATCGAAACAATCCTATCGATCACCTCAGGGGTTACAAGCGGGAGATCAGACATGACAACGAGTACCGGCGCCCGAATTCCTGCTGCCTTTATCCCGTAAACCATGTCGCCGACATAACCGAGACCGGGCGCGGGAATGACATCGACCCCCCTCTGCGTCCTAAGATATTCCTGTGTCTGCGGCACGCTTGGGGAGGTCACGACGAAGATGCGGTATATCGACCTGCTGCGCCTGAGCGTATCGATCATGTACATGATAAGCGGTCTTCCGCAAAGTTCGACCATCGGCTTTTCACCGGTCCAGTCCCCTGTGAAGAACCTGCTCCCGACCCCGCCAGCCATCACTACCGCATCCATCCTGCAAATCACCTTCCGCGCCCTTTGCACTCGTTAAAGAGATCGAGATGGTACTTCACCATGCAACTGTGTTCGACCTGGGTCGTCACCACATACGCCTCCTCAAGAAGCATCCCGGTGGCGATCGTGCCGTGCCCGCGTATGATCACGCCTTTGTGCTCGCGCAAAAATGAGGCGGCATTCTCTGCAAGTTCCGAGG
>CBDAFH010000098.1:0-12173 GCA_965195165.1 uncultured ANME-2 cluster archaeon
AAAAGAATCGTGCCACCGATAAAAAAAAGAATGTCAGTCGCGAGACTGACACCTTATGTCTCTTTCAGCGGACTCGGTCCAAGTTTCTCGATCTCTTCTGTAAACTCTTTGACGACCTCTGCAAACCGTGCTCCTTCACTCGCAGATACCCATTCAAGACGCAATCTACCATCCAGTCCAAGATATTTGAGTGCTTCCATGGTGTTATTGATCCTTATCTCGGCATTCCTGTTGCCATCGATATAATGACAGTCTCCAATATGGCAGCCTGTGATCAGTATACCATCGGCGCCATCCTTCAACGCCTCGAGGATGAATGCGGGCTCGACCCGTCCTGAACACATCACCCGGATGATCCGGATGTTTGTTGGGTACTGAAACCTGCTGACTCCAGCAAGATCTGCACCAGCATAAGAGCACCAGTTACAGCAGAACGCCAGTATATTTGGTTCGAATTCTTCTGTCATGTTGATACCTCTGTAACGATCAGTGCTGTTTGCACCATGTACATATCGTGCATGATACATATAGTTCGTTTCAGCATTTGATGACACATAAGGGTATGGTATAGTAAAGTTATCGCTCTTATTGAAACTTTCTGTGTTATAAATTTACCGATGAGAGAAACATTCATACATCAGTTCTTTAAATCATGAAATCAGAGAAACATTCATGGGCATGGGAGGATCATATATGAAAATTCTTATAGCCGATTTCATTGCAGAACAGGGCATAGAAATTCTTCGAGCAGAGCACGATGTCCATGTACGAACGAATCTCACAGAGAATGAACTCCTGGATATCATCGGTGACTACGATGGACTGATTGTCAGAAGCGATACAAAGGTGACACAAGACGTTATAGAGTCTGGAAAACTCCTTAAAATCATTGGCATGGGTGGAGTCGGCGTCGATCACATCGATGTAGCAGTTGCAACAAAACGCGGCATCATTGTGGCAAACACACCGGAAGAGAACATAGTTTCAACATCTGAACACACCATTGCAATGATGCTCGCGCTATCGAGAAATATACCGCAGGCAGATGCATCATTGAAAGCGAACCGATGGGATAGGGAGCGATTCATTGGAAATGAAGTAAAGGAAAAAACGCTCGGCATCATAGGACTCGGAAGGATTGGTATCGAGGTTGTAAAGCGTGCACATCACTTTGGGATGAATATAATTGCGTATGATCCATTCATATCAGATCAGCGTGCAAAAGAACTCGGAATTGAACTTAAAAATCTTGATACCGTGCTGAAAAACTCTGATTACATCACGATACACACACCACTGACCAGTGGCACCCGCAATCTGATCAGCGATCCCCAGTTTGCAATCATGAAGAAGGGTGTTCGTATCATCAACTGTGCACGCGGCGGCATCATCAATGAAGATGCTCTCATTCGTGCGATCAACGATGGTCGCGTCTCTGGCGCAGCACTCGATGTGTTTGCACGCGAGCCCCCATCAGGCAGTCCGCTGCTCGAATCGGATTCGGTGATTGTAACCCCGCATCTCGGTGCATCCACGATCGAAGCGCAGACTGCGGTATCTGTTTCCATTGCCAGGCAGGTGCTTGCTGCTCTGCGCGGTGAGATCGTGCAAAATGCGATCAATCTGCCATCTATCAGACCGGGTGTGATGGATGCGATGAGGAGCGTCGCAGAGAGCACTGGCAGCCTGTGCGCCCAGATCGTCCAGGATTTCGATGTGATTGAGATCGAGTATGCAGGCAGGTTATTTGACACCGATGTCAGGATGATCACGCATGCAGCGCTGAAAGGCGTGCTTGCAACATTGCTTGGCTCTGGTGTGAACTATGTGAATGCACCGGAACTTGCAAAGGAACGAAAAATAAAAATTAAAGAGAGTAAAGCGATTGCTGCAAAAATACAATCGATTACCATACGTCTGAAAGGTACTGTTGTAAGATCTGTAACAAGCGTATTTGAAAACAATCGCATGAGAATAATCGGAATCGATGGATGCGGTGTCGATATTCTTCCGTCCAGATATATGATCGTCTCACGGCATCAGAACCGTCCAAACATAATAGGTCCCTGCTGCACGATCCTTGGCAGGGCTAACATCAATATATCAGCGATGCAGGTCAGTTGCGCAGATGGCACGGCGATCATGATTATGAGCGTTGATTCGGATATCCCTCATCAGGTGCTTGAAGAGATTCGAGATGTTGAGGGTATCATTGATGCAGTGCTGGTACACACAACCACACCATAAACCCCTCCAACAGGTTCTTCCTCGAGGCGCACATCAAGCTGCGACCGGTTGACTTCGCAACCGATGGCGTATTCCTCGCAGGAAGCGCTCAGGCACCAAAGCTCGTGGACGAATCGATCTCACAGGCATCCGCCGCATCACGCGCATGTTCGATCCTTGCGAAGGAACAGCTTGAGACGAGCGGTGTCATCTCGGTCGTGGACGAGGAGGTTTGCATCGGCTGCGGCAGGTGTGTTGAGGTATGCCCGTACGGCGCACCGGAGTTAAAAGAGGTCGAGGTTGTGACAGAGGAGATCACCTACATTACCCGCAAGAGCGAGATCGACCCTGCGATCTGCAAGGGCTGCGGATCATGTGCAGCCGAATGCCCGACAAGTGCGATCACATCACGGCACTTCACCACAAAACAGATATCAGCCGTGATCGATGCATTCGCATTTACTGGTGGCAGCATTGAGGAGGTGGCGTAAATGGCTGAATTCGAACCACGAATCGTGATGTTCTGCTGCAACTGGTGTTCGTATGCAGGAGCAGATCTTGCCGGTGTCGGCAGGCTACAGTACCCGACAAACACACGGGTCATTCGTGTGATGTGCTCAAGCAGGATACAGCCCACGTTTATCCTGCAGGCATTAAAGGACGGTGCGGACGGTGTTCTGGTCACAGGATGCCACATCGGCGACTGCCACTACATCGACGGCAATGTCTACACCGAGGAGCGGATGGGTAACGTAGTCGAAGCGATGAAGCTTCTCGGACTCGAGGGCCGGGTGCATCTCGAATGGGTCTCTGCAAGTGAGGGACCCAAGTTTCGGGAGACTGTCACCGAGTTTGTCGAGCAGATCAGGGCGCTTGGACCGAGTCCGCTTCGGGCGGAATAGACGCGAAAATTGTAGTATCGCGGGCGGCGGCAGGTGGTGTCGCCGTCCGGTTCTTGTTTTTTCAGAGGTGGATGCCCGAGTGTCTACCGCGGCCATGTGTTTGTGGGGCTACGGCGGTTGGTGAGGGCATGAACTACCCCGGAGCAAGCTCCGAGGTATCTATGACATGACCCCCCAGTCCTTCCCGCTGCGACAAGCGAAGCGCGGCGAGCGGACAGCCCCCCTTTTAAGGGGGCGGTCACTTCGTGACGAAAAAGCATTGAACTCGGTTTCCATTTAACGCCGCGTAAGCGGCCCCCCCCTTCTTTTATAGGGGGGATACGGCGTAGCCGAGGGGGGTCTCTTTTACAACAAAGAAACACCCCGCAGCAAGCTGCGAGGAATTATTTCGATTAAAACGAGCGTTATTTTCAATATCTGCAAACTCAGATTCTTTTATTCCCTTATTACTCCACAAGGCGTAGCCTGAAGAAATGATTTTGTAATTTGGGCCACGGGATGTTGAGGCGGGAGAGCACCCGCGGTAGAGCGCAGAAGCTTACCGGTGCGGTCCATCTGAGCACCCACCACGTCAAGGAGCCAAGCGTGGTAGAATCCCCGGGTAAGAATGGCAGCCACCCGCGACGCAGATTAACCAACTCCTCTGCAGTCACCAAATTGGTGTAACCGTAGTTCCGCCGCACTTCCACACAGAAGGAACCCGCGCCATCGAACAATTGACGGTACATGTTTACACTTCGGTAGACTGCCTGATACTCACCCATGGATAAGGATACACCCTGATGTACAGTCGATTCACGGAGGATAATCGACCCCCCTTCAATAAGACGGCTTTTCAAAGAGTGGAGTAGCGCCATAACGTCGAGGTCATTTAGATACATACACAGGCCACCCAGAAAGATCATGTCGAAGGAGCCTTCAGGAAGGTCATGTCGTACGTCACCTTTGAGTAACTTAACATTGGGCATACTAGCCACCCTTTCCCTTGCAGCCTTCAACATCAGGCTACTTTGCTCGATTCCGATGACAGTCTTATAGCGCTTGGCGAAGATAGCTGTCCAGGTCCCTGCACCACAGCCAACATCAAGCACTCGCCCCGAGTCATTCACAGCATAGAGCCAATCACTGATAGTTCGTATTTCTTTGTGTAGTCGATATCTGGCCGCACCGGCGGGGAGATTGTGCTCATGGGCCATCATACTGACAGTGGCTGCTGTGCCACCACTGGTACTATCAAAATATCGTTTGACGGCTACATCGTCGATCTGTTGTTCGGTGGAGTCGTGATGATTCATCGGTTGATCGCCAGTCATATACTATTTATCTTTTTCTAGTCACTAAACCCCGGACTTAAGTCCAAGGCCTGCACATAGCGTTTTCGCATTCGGCTTCTCCTGATTTTGTATGTACCTCCACAACCTCCCATCCATGCCCGACCGAGCCATTAAAACAAGATGATTCCCAGAGACTTTTACTGCACCATTCTTTGAGGTGTGGGAATGCCTTGCGCAGTTCTCTACTACTCCTCCCTTTTATTCTCTTGGCTATATAGCTCACAGAATATTTCGGAGGATATTTTATGAACAAATGAACATGATCCACGTTCACCGCCATATCCATGATCTCGATGTTAAGATCCTTGCAGGTTTTACGGATAATCCCATCCAGCGCAAGCGCGACAACACCTGCCAGAATCCCCCGCGATATTTTGGCGAGAATACCATATGGTCCGTCAGAAGTGAAACAGTGTGTCGATCGTGGCGGAGTTCTCTGCACTCCATGTACGCCACGTCAGAACTCATCACATATAATATCTCCCAAAGAGCAAGGTGAAGGTGAACAGATCAGGACTTAATCACAATGGCATGCGAATCAGGATGATGTAGCAGTATCACCGCCCACCACGCAAAGACTGCACCGCTTTTGTGACCGGTGCTGTGAATGGGGGTGCTGCCACCGCCATCAATATGGTTACACGGTAAAACTGTTGCAGCACTAAATATTTAATGTGCATCAACGCATACACAAGTTCCCATGAAAGAGTTCGAATCCGATTCTGCCAATGTCCGCATCCCCGAAGGATACAGCACGGCCGTCATCAAACTATATTTCTGGATAGGGCTCATCTCGGCGACCCTGCTTCGAGCGATACTAATTGCCGACCATTACAGCGACTTCATTGCACGGGCGCTCTGGTACCTCGGAGTCCTCGGGTATATATGGTTCTTCGCTCACAGGTACCACATCGCCAAACGCAGGTTTGGTGTGATAAAAGACTTAAATCTCCTCGGAAAGATACAGACACAAGAACCCCTGACAAAAAAGGATTTCGAGGGACTCAATTACATCATGTGGAGCCTCTCGGTATCCAAGGAACGCCTGAATTATCTGGTCATCTTGACATTTTCCATAATAGCTATCATCCTATCGCTGGTGTTGGATCTCGGGTTTGTGAAGTTTTGATGACGGCGGAATTTCTCCTCGCTTTTCATTTTTCGCCCCCTCTAGTCGATCTGGAAGTATGTGCGGGGTTTTCACGTTCATGGTGGTCTTTTGGCACCTGACAAACCCCTGCCTGCGCCCACACCTCTCAGTCTCATCGCCCTCTCACATTCTGATACATCCGCCTTAATCCGAGCAGCGCAAGTATCGCTATGATAAGTGAGATTGCCGAGACGATGACCACCACCCCTCCAATCTCGAACGAGAAGAGAGACGCTGCCCTCCGCAGGATCATGAAGAAGAGTGCAAGAACCACCAGTTGCAGTGATTTCAGTTCATTTGGTATGAACTTTATCAGAGAATACCCATAGTAAAATGCAACCGCCATAATGACCATGGCGAGCAGTTCTATGAATTGTGCGGCTGTTTCGTATTCCATTATCTGAAAATCTCCACTATTTTGTCGATCATGACCATTTCCGAACTCTTCGACAGTATATCTTCATATTCCTCGAATTTCCGTATCTGTTCCTTGCTTCCTACTATAGCAAGTATCGAATCTTCCTCGATAGTAGTCTTTCCGTGTATATCGGTCACTGTCATTCCTTCCTTCTCGATCCCGATGACTGTGCATCCGACATTTGATCTGAGGTCGAGTTCTTCAAGTGTCTTTCCTGCAAACGGTGATCCCTCCCTGACATGGTACTTCTCGATCTCGATCCCCTCGTAGAGCATCACGACATCCTCTTCGTGCTCAGAGATTACGAGTTTCGCAACCATCTGCCCGACCACGATCGAGACCGATGCCACATAATCGGCGCCCGCCCTGTAGATTTTATCACATATCGGTGCGTTCGCCCTCGTCAGGATGATGGCGTCCCGGTTAAGAGTCCTTGCGACAAGGGTTGCAAAGATTGCGTCTGTATCGGTGTTTAACGCTATTATAATCGTTGATGCAGACTCTACGCCCGCCCTCCTGAGGATCTCTTCGTTCGAACCGTCCCCGACCACATAGTCAAACCCTTTGTCCAACAGAGCGTCTTCGTTTCTGTCAACCACAACAAATTCCGTGCGAGCGCGCTTTAATTCATCAACAACGCTCTTACCGACGTCCCCATACCCGACAACCACCAGACGCTCTTCTTTCTCAATCGCCATATTCCAAAATCACCTCACCTGACCAGTTTCTTCAACTTGAGGAGTTGCGCATCAGTTCCGACCGCCAGCAGAATCGAGTTGGATCTGATCACATCTGTCGGTTTCGGGTTTAACGAGAGTTCGCCGCCTGCCCATGTCCCTATGATGTTACACCCTGTCCGCGCCCTTATTCCAGCATCCCTCAAACTCTTTCCTATGAGTTCACTTCTCGGATAGATCGGAAATTCAATTATCTCGACGTCTTTTAGAAATTCGGTCGCACCGACCAGATGGCTGACCGTCGGATCCACCGCCTTTCTGCCGATGAAAGAGCCAAGCATCGACTTCGGAGCGATCACGTTGCTTGCGCCGGCATACTCCAGATATTCCCTCTTTGAAAGATCCTCAAGAATGGCTATTATTTTCAGATCGCTCATCTCTCTTGCGGTTAAGATGATGTTTGCGCTCATTTCATCGCTTTCATTGGTTATCAAGCAGTTAGCCGCCTGTATATTCGCCCCCTCGAGTGTATCTTTGTCGCTCGGGTCCCCGTGGATGCAGAGGATACCTTTCTCAAACAGGTCCTTAACGATCGTTTCGTCGCTTTCAACCACCACGAAAGGCGTCTTATGATGCTCAAGTTCCTCGATCAGGCTCTCGACCATTGGGCTATATCCGCAGATGATCAGGTGATCCGAGAGTTTCGATGACACGCGCGTGGGCAGCAGGGATTTCACGCGTGCGTCGAGCCACGGCGTGAGGACCAGGGGAAATAGCATCCCGAACAGGAAGATCACCCCAGAGATGGCGACTATGGAAGAGAATACCCGTCCGACATCGCCAATAAAATAGACATCCCCGTACCCCACAGTTGTCATCGTCGCGATGACCCAGTAGATCGCTGTTATCAGGCTCACATTCTCCATCTGCGAGGGTATGTGCTGCCCCTCTCTAAGCATCAAAAATAAAAAAATAAAGGAATATGTGGCAACGATAGTGATGATAACGGTCAAATATAGCAGAATCGATCTTCTGATATTTCTGACCATTGCCACCCCATCACCGTCGAACTAACCGCGCCTGGAACCCATGATACTTCGAAAATCCCTCAGAATCCCTCTGATCGATCACAGACTCGCCAAATGATACCAGTTCCTCTGAATAGAGCGCAAAGTCAGATCTCCTCGCAACCACCGTCGCAGAGCCCGCATACAGCCGCAGCTTCACTTTGCCAGTGACCCGCTTCTGTGTCTCATCGACAAACGCGCAGAGATCGGCATAGAGCGGCTCGTCCACGAGACCTTTGTACACAAGTTCGGCCCATGCAGCATCCACACTCGCCTTGAACCTCAGTTCATCCCTTGTGAGCACGAGCGATTCGAGATCCTGGTGCGCAGTCAGGAGTATCGTTGCGGCGGGATGCTCGTAGATCTCCCGCGCCTTTAATCCAAGCACCCGGTCCTCGATCTTGTCTGACCGCCCGATGCCGTGCGCACCGCCGACTGTGTTGAGCTTTCTGATCAGCGCCACGCCATCCATCGCGCTGCCATTTAATGCGACAGGAACGCCGTCCCTGAATGCCAGCTCGACGATCTCTGAGGCAGGCGCATCTTCAGCTTCGGGCGACGTTGTCCATTCGTAGATCTCTTCAGGCGGGATGAAATACGGATCTTCCAGTTTTCCGCCCTCTATGCTCCGGCTCCACAGGTTCTCGTCAACGCTCCAGATCTTCTCCCTGCTGACCGTCACAGGTATGTTATGATCCCGCGCATAATCGATCTCCCATTCCCGCGAGAGATTCAGGTCGCGCATCGGCGCAACAACATCGAAGTCTGTTGCTCTGAAGATCACCTCGAATCTGAGCTGGTCGTTTCCTTTTCCTGTGCAGCCATGCGCAAGCGCATCCGCGTTCTCGTTTTCTGCGACCTCGGCGATCTTCTTTGCGATGAGCGGGCGTGCAAGCGCTGTTCCGAGCACGTAGCCCTCGTAGAGCCCGTTTGCCTTGATCGAAGGGAACAGGTAATCCTTCACGAATTCCTCCTTCAGGTCGAGTGTGTAATGCGCATCAGCAAGTGTTTCTGCACGCCGGGTTGCGTCATCGATCTCTGATGCGGGCTGCCCGACGTCCGCGACGACTGTGATTACTTTATCGTAATCGTATCGCTCCTTTAAGAGCGGGATGCAGACTGATGTGTCCAGTCCGCCAGAATATGCAAGTACTACGGTTTTCATGATGGACATAAAATTATCTCCTTGTATCCTATTAATTAAACTACCGGATTTTGGTGGTGGGCCCTTGGGTATGCTCACAGATCATGCCCCTTCCCGATTCATATCGGTTGCTCATGCAACCATCTCCAAGGCGTCAATTCCGGGCAGTCCGCCCGTCATATCCGTTCTAGATGTTGATTGCGGCGTTGTTATCCCGCCCTATGACCACCTCGCTCACACATTACCCCCTGATCACATCTACGATCTCATGCTTCTCCACATCCACAAGCCCGAGATCCGTGATCTTCAGCCGCGGTATCACTGGAAGCGCAAGGAACGACTGCGTCATGAACGGAGACGGCAGCACGCAACCCATCTCATCCATCACCGCGTGGAGGCACCTCAGTTTCGCATCCACCGATTCGATGCTTCCTGCCGAGAGCAATCCTGCAAACGGCAGCGGAAGGCGTCCTACAATCTCGCCGTCATAAGCGACCACGATCCCGCCATGCAGCCGCCTGATCTCATTGACGCAGAGCGCCATATCCTCAAAGTTCGCTCCGGTCACGATCACGTTATGCGAGTCATGCGCGATCGTCTGGGCAAATGCGCCCCCTTCGAAGCCAAAACCGGACACAAACCCCCTCCCGATGCTTCCGCGCTTCCCATACCGCTCGATCACCGCTATCGAGAGAATGTCCCTGCTGGCATCGGGCTTGAGAATGCCGTCTTCGGGGCGGAGGGTCTCGACTCTCCAGTCGGTGAATATCGCATCAGGGATTGCGACGATGATATTTGCCTCCACGTCCGTGCCCGTGCCCGTGCCCGTGCCCGTGCCGCTCTCGATCCGGAGATCTTCGGCACGGATTGCGCCGAGTTTCACTGTATCGAAGACCTCTGCCGGATACACGGGCTTTGGAGCGGCATCAGCGGACGAGGATCCGCTTACAAATACCCTATCGATCACGAACCCCTCGAGATCGCTCAGCACCACGAGATCCGCCTTCCGCCCGATGCTGACCGATCCGACCAGGTGGTCGATCCGGTAATGCTTTGCAGCGTTGATCGTGCAGATCGATATCGCATCGATCGGAGAGATGCCGAGATCGATCGCGGTTCTCACAAGCACATCCATATACCCCCGGATCAGGTCTCCCGGGTGCCGATCGTCTGTCGCAAAGAAGAAATTGCCGAGGTCGATCCCGTCATCAACGAGCCGCGGTATGAACTCGTGGAGGCACTTCGCAGCCGACCCTTCCCGCAGCATCACAGCCATCCCCATCCGTGCCTTTTCGATCGCTTCCTCGTACGTCAGGGACTCGTGATCGCTCGATATGCCTGCACAGAGGTATCCCGCAAGATCGCTTCCAGCCATGCCGGGACAGTGCCCATCCACCCTCTTTCCGAGAACCATCGCCTCCTCGATCATATCGAGTTTTTCAGGATCGCAATCGAGCACGCCTGGAAAATCCATCACCTCGCCAAGCCCGATCACGTGATCGTTGTACAGCAGACTCGTTACAGTGGGGGCGTCCATTACTGCGCCTGACGTCTCGAGGTCTGAAGATGGGACGCAGGAGGGGACCATGACGAAAACACTGGACGGTATATCCTCAATCTCTGATAGAACAAGTTCTACGCCACTTTTCCCAAGAACATTCCCGATCTCGTGCGGATCGATGACCAGCCCTGTTGTGCCGTGCCTGATCGCTGCCATCGCAAAATGGGCGAGTGTTAACATGCTGGACTCGAAATGGACATGCCCATCGATCAAGCCCGGAGAGACGAACTTTCCGGTTATATCGATGGTATTTGTACCATCTCCGATTTTGTATGAGATGTCGCCGATGCCGACGATGATTCCATCTTTTACTGCGACATCTCCTTTAAGGATCTCTTTCGTGTTGACATTGACGATCCTGCCGCCGGTAAGCGCAAGATCTGCTTTGATATCCCCTTTTCCAGCGAATATTCGTTCCTGTAAGCTCATGATTCCATACACCTCCTGAGATGTTAAAGCATTTTCGCAAAATCCCAAAAACCTCCCTCATCACGTCTTTCAAGGATTTTCCACTCGCCGGAACCTTTTCCCTGCCATTGCCGGAAGCTGTGGGGCGACTGTAAGTACGGGGTTGCAGACGGGTACTTTAAAGATCATAAAGAAGAGATTACTGCGATAAACAGATTCAAACGATTGAAGGGTCGTATGGATATACTGAACACGAAAGATCGCATAGATCGCCACGGAAAAATAGAGAGATTGGTGCAGATGTAAAAATGGAGAAAAATCAAGTTATGGATGATAAGACTGAGAAATTGTTATTCGGAGAATATCAATTGATTAGGGAAACTGCAATCCATTTTGATAAGATATTACTTGACATCCGAAAGATTGCAGTTACTATCGCTTTCATTATTTTTGGGTTGGCTGTAGAAACATTCAGAGTCGAGAATGTGTTATATGTAGAGCCAATCGACTTAGCGATAGTCTTCACAATGCTTGAATTTCTGATGGTTCTCATCTTTTTCTATTTAGAGCGACATTACAGAATGTATTTGGTAAAAATATCAGAACTTGCGGTAGAATACGAAAATATGCTGGGTTTGAATACGGGTGGGGATACCGGCAAGATTGGGGTGTCCAAATGTTTGGAATGTGTACATGACAGTATGGACATATGGGAAAGAATCGCACATTTTAATGTATATACATTCCTCCTGGCTATGGGGTTTCTGGCTTTCAGTATATTGATGGAATTAAGAATCGGCTTATCTCTTGAAGAGGTTGCACTCTATTCATTTGTTGTATTTATAATTCTTTTTCTTAGTTTTATTATTTATGTACGGCGAAATATCAAAAAGCAGAAAGATGGAGAAGATAGAATGCACGACGATTTCATAGTTTATATAGTTTCTGTGGTTATATTTATCATATCACCATCCATATCTTTTTACATATTTAACAACGATTTTGCATCGTCGTTCTGTTGGGCTTTGATTATCAGTATTATATTTTTCTTTTTATTTGGATTATGTAAAAATAAGATAGAAGAAATAATTTCAAAAATACTAATTTTTCTTAATATAATATCACAAGAAAGAACTACCGATAGCGAACAACAAATCCCATGAGACCAACCATCGATGAATATTTCATGAACATCGCAGAGGTAGTTGCGACCAGATCGACCTGCATGCGAAACAACGTAGGCGCAGTGACCGTGAGAGATAAGCGCATCTTATCGACAGGCTACA
>CBDAFH010000099.1:0-5615 GCA_965195165.1 uncultured ANME-2 cluster archaeon
TTTCGGTTCGGAAACTTTGCACTGGCAGAGGGTGACTCTGTAAAGGTATTCCTGCTTGGCAAAGGTGTGGAGTGCGAGTCCCTGGACACGAGTAAGTTTGTGGTGACAGAACAGATGAGCACGTTTGTGGATGCGGGTGGCGAGATATTTGCCTGCGGTAGCTGCCTTAAAATCCGCCAATCAGAGGGTTCGGAGGTGTGTCCGTTGTCAACGATGCGGGACCTGTATGATATCGTTACAGAGTGTGATAAAACCGTTACATTTTGAGGTACGGTAAAGATGCTTAAACGGCATGCACCCACCAGCAGTTCTTGCGCCGTGCAGGTTGCATAGTGGGGCGGGCATCGATAACTTTTAAATAAGATAGCTCCAATGAAAAGGTCATAAAGGTCTATAATAACCTTTGATTATGATACGATAAAGGAGGCTAAATATGGTAGAACATATAGCAGAGTATTACAGTGGTTTGTCTGTTGACAATACCCTGACCTTTGAAGTTGCGCTTGTTATTGGTTTTCTGGCAGTCATTATCGCTGCTACCGGTATCCTGTTTCAGCTTAAGAAATGGGGATACGGATCAGCAGGATATGGCAAAGAAGGTCAGGGGGGCAGTATCGTAGCGTTCCTGAAGCTGTTTTTGTCCCAGACATTCGACAAGAAACATGAGCAGAGCGTGCTCACAACTCTTGTGATGGATATCTTGATACAGCGGCGCATCCTGAAGCGCAGCGTACTCAGATGGGTTATGCATATGACGATCTTCTGGGGCTGGATTATGCTGTTCCTCTTCTCGATGGGGATATTCGTGGTGGAACTCTTGAGCAAGGCAGGCATATATCAGGCTGAGGTGCATCCACTCGTCGAGAACTTTCCGTTGATCGTGACGTTGAACTCGGTATTCGGATATGTATTGTTCGTCGGTGTGCTGATTGCAATTGCAAGACGGCTCTTCATCAAAGAGGTTCGAGAGGGCACCACGTTCTATGATGCATTCTTGATCTATGGACTCTTCGTAATCGTGATAACGGGCTTCATCTCCGAGGGCATCAGGTACGCCGGCACGGAACATGCCACAACGGTAACTGATCTCTGGAGTCTTGGAATCAGCAATGCAGCATCACCGCCGGCAGCGCTCTTCCACGTGGTGATCTCGCTTCTCTTCTGCGTTGCGATGATACCGTTTACGAAGTACATCCACATCATCGCGACACCATTGTCCATCCTCGCACACGGCGGTGGTGAATAATGGCACGGAGAGAACCATCGCTTACAACCGAGCGATTCACGACGTCGCAGCTACTTGAGATCGACGCGTGTACTCGGTGCGGCGAGTGTCTGAACTGGTGTCCCGTGCTCGAGGAGATCGAGGAGGAGACTTTCACTCCGGAAGGCAGAGAGGGCATGACCGACAAGCAGAAGATGGACTTTTCACCAAAGAACAAGCTCACCGGCATGAGAGAGATGATTAACAAGGGCTATGGCTTGCGCGCAAAGCTCTTCGGTCCGAAGCAGATACCGGAGGAAGAGGTCCTCAAGCTGAAGGACGAGATCTATCACTGCACGACGTGTGGTATCTGTTCCACGGTCTGCGAGGCATCCATCAATACCGTTGAGATCTGGGAGTCGTTCCGCAGGAATGCAGTGATTAACAAGCGCGGACCGTATGGTAAGCAGACCGGTTTTGTGGATCTTCTGGCATCTCACAATGTGTTTAAGGCGGATCAGGAGGACCGTCTATGCTGGGTTCCGGAGGATGTCGAGATCAAGGACAAGGCAGATGTTGCGTACTTCACAGGATGTACCGCGGCGTTTCGGATGCAGCGGGTCGGTGTTGCAACGACAAGGGTTCTGCAGGCACTAGACATCCCGTTCACGATGCTTGGACCTGAGGAATGGTGCTGTGTATCGGTTCTGATCAGAACGGGGCAGCTTGAGCTTGCAGAGGAGTTCGTGAACCACAACATCGATGCGATGGTCAAGAAGGGTGTGAAGACTGTGATCTACGCGTGCGCGGGCTGCCACAGGACGAGTATCATCGACTGGCCCAAGTTCTATGAGGGTGGAGATCTCCCGTTCGAGATCCTTGCAATCAGTGAGTACATGGATCGATTGCTGAATGACGGCACGCTTCAAGAGAGTGACTTTGACTGGAAGCACCCGCTGAAACAGCGAGTAACATTCCACGATTCCTGCCACACAGGAAGGCATGTCGGCGTCTACGATGAACCGAGAAGAATTTACAACATGGTTCCAGGCATGGACTTCGTTGAGATGGCAAGAACGCGGGAACTGCAGCGTTGTTGCGGCGCAGGCGGTGGAATCAAGGCTGGTGTCTCCGATCTTGCGCTCAAGATGGCTCAGAAGCGGGTTGCTGATGCCGAACTCGTGAATGCCGACATCATTACAAGCACATGCCCGTTCTGCAGGCGAAACATTATGGACGGCATGAACGCGATGGACACGAAGATGATCTTTAAGGATCAGCAGGAGATTCTTGCGGAAGCGATGGGACTTGATCTCACGCTGCCTGACAATCCGTACATAGACAAACAGATGTAGATGCAATGGTTGATTTATTCAACCATTTCTATTTTTATTTCCATTGCGACATTGGGAAATAGACTTAAGTGTTATGGGCTAATTTATAACATCGAGGGATCGCTTATGGTAAAATTTCAATTCCTGTTACCGGTTGATGGCTCTGATTATTCCAGAGTAGCAGTCAAACACGCCATACGGATGGCAGAGATGTACAACGCAGAGATTTCACCGATCCATGTGGTGGATACGAGAGCACACAATGATGCGAAGGAGCTCGAGGAAGAGACCGCGATCGGACAGGCACTGATCGATGATGTGCAGGATCAGTGCAAGAGTCGCGGGATCGCCATACTCGAAGCAAAGGTGCTTGCAGGATCACCATACAACGAGATCATCAAGGAACAGAAGAGGATCGATGCCAGCGTGATCATTCTTGGCGCGTATGGCGCGGAACGCGCCGAGGGCGAGACAATCGGCAGTACCGCTGAGCGCGTGCTTCGCGGCGCACAGTGTCATGTGTTGCTGGTGCGGGACAAACTCGAGAACGATCAATTCTACAGGAGTGTCCTGGCCCCGTCTGACGGCTCGATCGATGCAAGATATGCTGCGACATTCGCTGCAAGCGTCGCGCACAGGTATCATGCCGATCTGATGGCATGTTCCATAATACGCACAGGCAGCGAGAAGGATATGCTGGAGGCAGGGCAAACCACCGATGACGTGGTTGCACTCGGCAAATCAAAAGGCATCGAGACAAATACACTGATATGGGAAGGAAAACCTGCAGTCGAGATATTAAAAGCGGTCGGTGCCAAGAACATCGATCTTGTGGTGATCGGCTACACTGGAAAGGGTAGAGTCTCCCGGTGGATGCTTGGGAGCGTATCCGAGAAGGTCGCACGAACCTCGCCGTGTTCAGTCTTTGTGGTGAAAAGTACTCGTGTTGAGCGCGTGTATACGGTCAAGGAGAATTAAATGGCAAGATTTCAGTATCTGGTATCGGTTGACGGTTCGATTCAGTCAGACGCCGCGGTGGTACATGCCGCACGGTTTACCGAGATATACGGCGCGGAACTGACGATCATCCATGTGGTGGACTCAGGTGTGTACAAGGACCCGGATGTCGTCGAACGGATGGAAACGACCGGAGAGATGTATCTCGAACGGGCAAGGAAGACAGCAGAAGAGTATGGCGCGACCGTAAAATCGACAAAGGTGCTGGTCGGGTATCCGTTCGATGAGATCATCAACGAAGCAGCCGAGATCGACGCCAGCGTGATCTTCATAGGCGCGACCGGAATATCGCATTCAGGACACATCGGCGCTGTTGCAAGCCGCGTACTGCGCGGGGCGGAGTGCCATGTCATGATGGTGCGGGGCGGCATACCAGAGGCAGGTTACGAAAATATCCTCATCCCCACAGATGGCTCAAAGGATGCCGAGTATGCGGCACAATCAGGCCTTAGCATTGCAAAGAGGTTTCACGCAAAGGTCGCTGCATGTAATATCGTTGATACGAGCCGCATCGTTGAGACCCGGGTGGTTACCGCTGGCGGTGTTGGCGCGGGCAGGCATTATGGCGATATCATAAAACTCCCGGAGTCGGCGATAAAGAAGATGCGGCAGCGTATGCTTGACGAATCCGCAAAGATTGCGGAGAGGGTGAAAGAGATTGCGGAATCGAAAGGAGTGGATGCGAGGATCGTCATGCGTGACGGAAAACCTGCACCTGAAATCTTAAAGATTGTGCGTGACGAGGACATCGACCTGGTGGTGATCGGGTATACCGGAAAGAAGACGATCTCGAAGTTATTGATCGGGAGCATCTCTGAGAAGGTTGTAGCCACTGCACCATGCTCGGTCATCATCGTCCGTGGCAGCAGGATGGAGCGGGTAATTCCTGTGCATGAATAGGGAAGGGATTTTCGTCTTAAAGGCGGATACAGTGGGGGTTTGACGGGTTAACCATGGAGTCAGACGGTGTATCGAAACTCATCGAACATAAATGGACGATAGCGATCATAGCATGTGTTTCGATCATTTTTTTGGCGATTGTCTACACCGTACTTCCGCTTATCGATGGCATCGTTCTCGGCGTGGTCTTTGCGTACGTTGGTCGTCCGATCAACAATAAATTATTAAAATACACGAGATTTGCTCCATTCATCGCAACGGCGTGTATCATCGCCCCGATCCTACTCATACTCGGCATCGGTGCGATTGAAATCCTGTACCAGGCCAAGTGGGTGGTTGAGCACCATTCAGAGATCATGACATCGTTCATAGCCACGATCGATGGGCTGGACCTCCCGGAATTCATATATGCTGAGGAAAATGTCTCGCAGACGATCAAGGATGTCACATCCTCTGCGATCGAGATCATCAGACATTTCCCTGCATTCGAGTACGCAGGGAAGATCGCAATACTCATTATCAATTTCATAGTCTCGGTATTCGTCTGCTTCTTCCTGCTGATGGATGGGGATCGGTTTGTGGCGCTTATCCGGGATCTGGTTCCGCAACCGAATAGTGGGATCGTCGATGCATTCATTGAACATGCGGACCAAATACTCTCAGGGATATTCATAGGCAATCTGTATGTCGCGATATTTGCCAGCATGATCTCGGTATTCGTATTCTACTTCTTCGGGGTTCCAGGCATCCTCGCTATGGCATCGCTGATCTTCCTTGCTTCACTGATCCCGATATTTGCCGGCTGGATGATCCTTGGTCCGATCGCTGTTGGCAGATACTTCGAGTACGGGCTCTGGGATGCCGTCATATTCTATGTCATAGCCGGGGCTGTGATCTATGGTCCGACCGAACTGGTACTCCGCCCGTACATCGTCGGCGTGAAATCGTATACCCACCCGCTCCTGATGCTGCTGATGTTCATCGGCGGCGCGCTCGTTGCAGGTATCGCAGGCTTCTTCATGGCGCCGGCGTTGATGGGCATTCTAATCGCTGCATACCGGACTTACGAGGATCTAAGACACGGAAGAATCGAGACTCCTGACATACCGCAACAGTAAATTATATATCCTCTGAGTTGCAACTCTTATACGGAGTTATAA
>CBDAFH010000100.1:0-11626 GCA_965195165.1 uncultured ANME-2 cluster archaeon
TTCGGGATGTCGGGTTCTCTGAAGACCTGAAGGGCACGATCGATATGTTTGGCGGGGCAGTGTATGAAGAGGACGAGATCGATCCGCTGCTTGAAAATTTAAAGGAGCAATCCACACGCACGGTTCAGGAGCCAGAGGATATGCGACTGCTGTTTCTGCTCGCTGCGATGATCATCTTTGTGGGGGAGGTAGCGATGCGGAGGTTGCGGGAGATCCGAAGGATGCGGAAAAAGGGGTAGCCTTTCATTTCACGGCACGGCCCCCCAGTTCCCGGATAAGCATGCTGAGACTCGAGCTGCGAAGGAAATGACACGGTTTGTCTCTCATCTTACACGCCTTCTTGACGTATTTACATGCGTTGTGGCTGTTTATGTCCACAGGGCAGAATACCATGTCTATCCCATCCACAATGGTCTCTATCTCCTTTCGCCCCTGAATGCACCGCCCGCAGTGGTAGCAGAACGTCCCGCCAACAGATTCGATCGCATCCCTATAATGCGGCATGAGCGATTCCACGCCACCGATATAAGCCACTCTCGCCCCATTTAAATCGGCACTCGCCACTTCGCCCACGATATCTGGTTCCGGACGATGCTCGATCTCCACCAACTCTCCGGATTTTATATCATCGCTCCGATCTCGCGATAGCAGTTCATCAGTCAGCCGCTTCACTTCATTGGTGAGGAAATCGATCTCCTTTTTCAGGTTCTCGGTTTGATTGAGTGCATCTTCGCCACCAAGTCCCTCTAAATCACTCACCAACTGTCGGTTCAACCGCTTCTCTTCTTCCAGTGCTGCGCCGATCCTTAACCGATCCTCCTTGGCGGATTCGATCTCTGATTTTAGCTGCTCTCTCTTCCGCTCCAGTCTGTTGCACTTTGTCTGGAGTTTTTCGTTCGTTTTTGAAGCATCCTTCACCCCTATCAGGATGTTCTCAGGAACGCCGCAGGGAAGTGCTCTGCGAAGCTCGCCATAGAACCTCGATGCTCGATGCTCATGCATGTGAGTGGCAGCAAAGACCGCTGCCTCGATTGCATCGATATCTTCACGCTGGTTCCGCACAGCAAACCAGATGAGAGCAGGAATCGGGATATCCGTGCCGTTCCCGTTACTTCCATCCTCGATATATCTGTAAATTTCTTCCTGCGGGATGCATGCGATATCTTTCCTGTATCGCTCGAACCGGTCCTTTAATATCCGGTCCAGTTGTTTGGATGCCTTGTTCTGGCTGCTACACGCCTGAACGAGTCCGCCATGCATCCCATAAGCCGTGACCGGGTCACAGTCAAGTTTCAGTCTCTTGAAGAGATCGCCCAGTTCCCTGTCATTGTATGTCAATCCGAGGATTGAACAGACCGTTTGATTCTTAAGTTCCCATATCTTCCTTTCCGGCATTGATACCCCCAATAGTAGCTAATATAAAGCCCGATTCATGATTAATGATTCATGGACCGGGCTTCTCGTTTATTTAACTTACAAGCACCTTTTCAGCCAGACCGTGACCGATGGTAATGTGCTGCCCGCCTACGTTTGCACGTATGTACGTACCCTTATCAGACGCAGGTGCTGCTGTCCCCCTCCTGAGCAGGGTTATCCGAGAACCCTCTTCGAGTCCGATCTGCTCAAACTTTCCCTTGACATGGGTTCCGCCAACGATCTTTTCCACAGTGGAACTTTCACCCTCTTTCAGATGATTGAGCTGGATGGATTTCCCATCTTGTGTCACAAAGATCTTTGATGACTGACCTTCGCCCATCCGCATCTCCGCGCCTCCGGACGAAAAGACCATGGTACAATCCGGGACGTGACGCAGGAATGTAAGTTCGCTTCCCTCTACGATCCCGTATTCGGAAAGAAAACCTTCGAAATCCTTTCCACCTTCAATCGATCTGACTCTTCCTTTATCTCCTTCTGCAAGTTTCAGCAGCGGGGTTATCTCTCCTTCCATCTCAACATAGATCTTATCAGCCCATCCACGGGCTATGACCAATTCATCCTGATCCTTTGTTCTGAGCGCGATCGGTCCCCAGTGCACATGCACCGGCTCGGTCGCTACCACCTCGAGCCTGGTTCCCTCGGTTACGCCGAGTTCCCCAAGGTGCGCTCTGACATCCATGCCACCTGTGATCTCTTTAACGACCACAGTGGTCTCAGCTTCCACATCTTCCAGTGATTTCATCTTATATACCTCCTTTTTGGATTTACTTCTGTGATGTATCGTTAGGTGTGCAAATAACCTGCCCTACAAAAAGTAGGGTTGCCTACATTCTATCGGACCAAAGACCAATTCCGAGCAGCAAATCGAATGGCAGTTGAACCACAAAAAATGGGGGAAGCACCCCCCCCAAAAGCAAGTATCGTCAATCCTTTGGCTGGTACGCATCTGCCGGATGGAGATCGATGTTATCTGAAGTCCTGATAACGATTCCAATAATCGCCCTGTTGTACACGACCCCGATCAACACATTTACATCGCATAACCGCCAACATCAGCACCGTGACACCTGACAGTACGCGACTATATTTTGATGCTCTTGAAAGCGATTTGGAACGCGCCGTCGAGATCGCATCAGAGGCACGCTTGCGCGGTTACGACCCTGAGACGTACCCTGAAATTCCGATGGCGAAAGACCTTGCGGACCGGGTCGAGAACTTAATCGGCATCCCGGTTGCTGACCGGATTCGTGAACTGGCCCATGATCTTAAGATGAGTCGGGAGGAGTCTGCGATGCAGCTTGGTGTGGACATCGCAGGTATGCGCATCCACGCCTTCAAGAGCAGGGATGAGGCGGTGGAGATGGCGATACGAGCCGCTGTTGCGCTCCTGACCGAAGGGGTCGTTGCGGCACCGATAGAGGGGATTGCGAAGATTAATATAGAAAAAAATGACGACGGCACCGAATTTATCCGCATCTTCTACGCAGGACCGATCAGGAGTGCTGGCGGCACTGCGCAGGCACTATCCGTGCTGGTTGCAGATTATGTGCGGCGGGAACTCGGGATCAACAGGTACATCCCGAGAACTGAAGAGATCGAGCGGTGCGTGGAAGAGATAACGAAGTACCGGACGGTCGCAAACCTGCAGTACACCCCAAGCGACGAGGAGGTCAGGTTGATCACGACAAACTGCCCGATCTGCATCGATGGCGAGCCTACCGAGGAAGAGGAGGTCGAGGGCTACCGGAATCTGGCACGGATCGAGACGAACCGCGTTCGCGGCGGAATGGCTCTCGTCATCGCAGAAGGCATGGCACTCAAGGCACCAAAGATTCTGAAACATGTGGCGAAACTGCATCTCGATGGCTGGGATTTCTTAAACCGGCTCGTCACGAAGGGGGCAAGTGATGAAGACGGCAGCATAGTAATCGAACCGAAGGGCAAGTACCTAAATGACCTGATCGCGGGAAGGCCTGTCTTTTCGCATCCATCGAGGCCCGGCGGGTTCAGGCTCAGGTACGGAAGGGCGAGAAACACCGGATTTGCTGCCGCGGGCGTCTCTCCTGCGACTATGATCATAACCGATAGCTTTCTTGCCACTGGAACCCAGACGCGTGTCGAACGCCCGGGAAAGGCTGCAGGCATCGCTCCTGTGACCGGCATCGAGGGTCCGACCGTGCGCCTCTTCGGCGGGGATGTGGTACGCATCGACGATGAAAAAGAGGCGGTGCGGCTGCATGACCGTGTCGAGGAGATCCTTGACATCGGCGAGATTCTCATCAACTATGGCGATTTCCTTGAGAACAACCATCCGCTGATGCCGCCTTCATACTCGTTTGAGTGGTGGATCTCAGAACTTAAAGAGCTGGCAGGCACCGAGACGGTGGACACAATGGCGGACGCCGATCTCAAGGATCCTGATCAGGAACTTGCGCTCGAACTCTGCGACCGCTACAGTGTCCCGCTCCATCCCAAATTCACATACCTCTGGCACGATATCCCGATTGAGGATTTCAGAACCCTATCCGAACAGATCTCCCTGCACGGCAGGGTTGATGACGGGATTCTCCTGATCCCAAACGATTCAGGGGTGAAAAAGATTCTCGAGACGATCCTTCTACCGCACAGGGTCGTGGATGGCGAGATAACTCCCGTGAAAAATTCTCCGTCCCGGGCATCGACGCCGGAGGCGTTAGCGATACCTGATCCGCTTCCACTGATGCGATGCACAGGAGCAGGGATTGGGGGCGGCGGATTGCAGGATGCAGGGATCCACGATCTCGAAGAACAAAACGTTCTGGATGCGATATTTAAGATAAGCGGAATCCGGGTCAGGCCGAGGGCGCCGACCAGGATCGGTGCACGGATGGGGAGGCCCGAAAAATCCGACAAACGGGAGATGAAGCCGGCGCCCCACGTTCTCTTCCCTGTCGGGACTGCCGGCGGGAAATCAAGGTTGCTTACACAGGCATCGAACTATACCCAATCGATGAACGCAGGAATCGGCGTGATCCCTGTCGAGATCGGGATGCGCAGATGCCCATCCTGCGGAAACGAGACCTACGAATACAGTTGCGGATGCGGGGCGAGAACAGAGCCGATGCTCTTCTGCCCGCGGTGCAACATCCATGTCGAGAGCCGCACCTGTCCGAAATGTGGTCGGCAGACGTCGTCTGCCCGGAAGATCGACCTCGACCTGAAGACGCGGTATGCATCAGCGTTCGCAAACCTCGGGGAGCGGGACAATCTTCCGAGTTTTAAGGGAGTCCAGGGCATGATCTCGAAGGACAAGAGTCCGGAATCGCTTGAGAAAGGGATTCTCCGTGCAAAACACGGAGTATTCGTCTTCAAGGACGGTACTGTGAGATACGACCTGTCAGACCTGCCGCTCACGCACTTCAGCGCGGAGGAGATCGGGGTGGATATTGGTACGTTGAAGCGCATCGGCTACGAATACGACATCAACAGACTTCCACTGACCGATAAGAGCCAGATACTGGACCTCCGTGTGCAGGATATCATATTGTCAACCGATGCTGGCGAATATCTGCTAAGGGTCTCCCATTTCATCGATGATCTTCTCGTGAAGTACTACGGAGGCGTTGCATACTACAACGCCTCGAAGAGGAACGATCTCATCGGCAGACTGGTGATCGGGCTTGCCCCGCACACCTCTGCCGGCGTGCTCGGGCGGCTTATTGGGTTTACACGGGCCTCGGTCGGGTATGCGCACCCGTTCTTCCATGCCGCGAAACGTCGCAATTGTGACGGCGATGAAGACTGCGTCATGCTGCTCATGGACGGTTTACTCAATTTCTCACGATCGTATCTGCCTGCAAGGCGTGGCGGCTGGATGGATGCCCCGCTTGTGCTCACGACACGGATCGATCCGAAGGAGATCGACAAGGAGGCGCACAACATCGACATCATGGAACAGTACCCGCTCGAGTTCTATGAGTCGGCAAGCAATTTCGCAAACCCGAAGGATGTCGAGGATCTGATGGACACGGTGTCGAAGCATCTCGGGACCGAGGCGCAGTATATGAGTCGGTTCACGCACCAGACATCGAATATCGCAGCGGGACCTCTGAACAGCGCATACAAGACGCTTGGATCGATGGTCGAGAAGATGGATGCTCAATTGGCGCTTGCCCGCAAAATAAGAGCGGTCGATGCGGACGATGTTGCCGAGCGGGTGATCAACTCGCATTTCCTGCCTGACATGATCGGAAACCTCCGTGCGTTCTCCCGGCAGAAGGTGAGGTGCGTGAAGTGTGGAGCGAAGTTTAGGAGACCTCTCTTAAGCGATACCTGCCCGAAATGCCACGGTAGGGTCATACTGACAGTCACAGAGGGCTCTGTCAAGAAGTATCTCGACACGTCCACGCGTGTGGCAACGGAATATGAGGTATCCGAGTATACGCGGCAGCGGATCGAGCTTATCGGTCTTGAGATCAAGTCACTTTTTGAGAGTGACAAGTCAAAGCAGATGGGGCTGCTTGACTTTATGTGACCTGAAAATGCCCGCCGCTGATTGCAACTTCAAGCGCGATCACGGATTCGATAGGGATGATGTTGCCGCCAGAGTTACGGTCGCACCAGCTTCAACGCTGGTCGCCCAGACTCACGCACGTATGCCATCAAACCATCTCGAATAGAAGTTTTTTTACTCACAGCTCCAAAAACTCCTCCAATGTAAGCCCCGCTTCTTTAATGATCGCTTTCAACGTTCCTTTTTGAATATCCACACCCGGATGATTTGGAATTGTAGTTCTTCTCTTCGTGATTGGATTGTACCAGATTTCATGACTTCCCTTTGCTTGCCTATCAAAAACAAATCCCGCTTTCCTCAACTTCCTGATAACATCTCTTGCAGTCAGGGATGGCAATCGCGTCATGCAGCCACACTTATCGGTATTTTAACGTCCTGAATAACTTTTTTCGATGGTTTAATCTCATACGGCAGAGGATCACCATGCTCGATATAGGACTCAACGAGTTTTCTTGCAACATCCTGTGCTATCTCCATCGTCTCTGCTATCGACCTTCCCTGCGCGATGAGTCCCTGAAAGGTATCGCTTGTTGCAAGATAGCCACCGTCTTCCAGTCTCTCTATTTTTATGGGTATGAGATATTCAGACATTTCCGCCACATCGGGTTGTTTTTGCACTGCCAATAATCGCTTTTCGTACGAACCAAAGCCACTCAAGCGTCAACGATCTCTCGTAACCGCGCAACCGGAACCTTCTCATGCTTCTCCGCAGGTGCAGGAGGTGTATCGTACGGCATCTTTGCAAGCGCACGGGCAAGCGCGGGAAGCACCTCATACTCTTTCTGGATCGAGTAAAAACCGGGACGTGCTCCGCCGCCGCGGTCTGCGCGGCATCTTCTCGGATCTCCCGGGATAAAACCCCGTTCTTTGATAAACGCGCCCGGATCGACTTTCCGGATGGTGTTGGTGAGCGCGGTGACCATCGCCTCTTCCCCGTGTATCATCATGCCGTAACAGGTCTCCTTGATCGTGACGTCGGCATGGAGTTCATAGATCAAGAGATGCATCTCGCTTGGCAGTTCCGACGAGAGCACAACCAGTCTGGTAATCTTACTCATCTTCACACCTCTGTCACGTAAACGGTGTCTCCCTCTCCGATATCCTGTAGTTTATCGCGATCGATGACTCGCCCGATGATGTTTGTGTACGCGAATTTCTCACCCGATGGTCCATATCTCGAATCGTCTGTGAGTTTCACGCCGATCATCTGGGCATATTTTGCAGATTGGCTTGTAACGCCTATCTCGCCGGCTGACACAATCTCTTCGGGCATATTCTCTGGCATGACCTCTTTCTTCACCTCAGGCACCCTGAATAGCCGGGTATCCTCATACGTTGCGAATACCGGAAGAGCGCCGATCGGTGATTTGAGCAGCCCGAGAGCGTGGCGGAAGAACTCGATCGTCTTTGGTGCTAGATCGTCATATAATTCGATTCTTATGAGATTCTTGTGGGAAACCCCGTGCCCGGTAACCTCGCAGGCTCCCACGATCTCTATCGTGGTCTCGGGAGTCTGCTGCACGATCACGTCGGAATCAGCGGTCTCCCCATCGCGACGCAGGATTATGCCGCGTTCTCCCAGCTCCTCCTCTGCCTCTTCGAATGTCCTGCCAAGCAGCATGATGCGCTCGGGATCGAGGTGGAGCGTGATTGTCTGATCCTTCTCCACGAGCTGGATCAGTTCCATGCCGCGGGTCACCGTACCGACCACCGAGTGGCTCGGGGATGAGGTCTTGTCAAGTTTTGATATGTATATGCGCCCGAGTCCGGCACCGTTTGATCTGACTGTTATTATACCGGCTCTTCTCGGCTCTTTCTGCTCGAACGGGCATTCTTCGTCTTGCAGCGATTCTGTGGATGCAAACGCGTGCGAGACGGTGCTGAATGCCAATGCGCCGTCCTTTACCGCTGCTAAGAAATGTTCTGCGCCGTAAGGGGCATCTGGCGAGAGTTCAATCGCAGCGTAAGTGAATATTCGCATCCCTTGCTCGATTCCAGTTGCGAGGTCGTCCGTCACGATCTTGTTGACGACCGTCTCCCACCGCTCGACAGGAGCGATGCCCGTTATCGAATCGCCTGTATCGAGAGACTCAATCACGCCCCTTCCGCTAACGATTCTTCCAAAAACGCCGCCATCCGGCGGTGCTCCGTGTGCCGCGGTGTGCAGTTGTTTCGATATGATCATGTAGGTGTGGTCGGCAACATGCCCGCCTGTGCCAAAGAGCACGTCCCACCGCACATATTCGTGGTCCCGGTGAGATGGAGTGATACTTGTCTTAAACGGTCCGAATGCGAGCGCATCTCTTCCAGCCCACCTGACGCCGGAATTTATGATCCCTGATTCCGCATCCTGCCAGACATTATAGTATGCTGACAGTTCGATCCCGATATCGCCTTTCGTCGTACTGATCAGGTACTCGGCAGTCGCTTCTTTCGACTCCTCGGTCCCCTTAATGATGGCGATGGTCGTGCCTCTATAAAAGGTCTCTGCATGTTTAAGCACGTCCGCAAGCGTGGAACCATCAGGCACGGTGAGCTGCTTGTTATCGAGTTCGATATCGATCATGGTTTATACATCTCGTCGCGTTCGCCTTCATCGAGTTCGGTGATCACGGCGTTCACGTCGCCGATCGTGGTGATCTTACCGTCTCGCATCAGCGCTGCACGATCGCAGACATCCTCGACAAAGTCCATGTCATGCGACACGATTATGAATGTCTCTCCGAGTTCCTTTCTTGCCTCAAGGATCGATTTTGTCACATCGACTCTGGTCACGGGATCCATCGTCCCGGTTGGCTCGTCGAGAATGATGATCCTCGGCTCCTTGATCAGTACCTGCGCCATCGCAACACGGTGTGCCTCCCCGACACTCAGTTCATTCGGCATCTTCTCAAGAACCTCCCGCGCCCTATCTTCAGTGAATCCCGCGGTCTTCAGCACGAGTATGGACTTTCGTTCGCCCAGTTCCCCTGGCAGTTCCAGCCCTATCGATTCGGTCAGGTTATCGAGCACATTCCTGTGTGGGTAGAGCGAATATTCCTGGTGCAGGAGTCCAATGTGTTTGACTGCCCGTCCGGCACGTTCAGCACCCCGGTCTGTCAGATCGATCCAATCATCCCCGATCCGGACATCGACATCACCAGTTGTTGCATTCACGGAGCCGTTTAAAATCTTTGATGCAGTGGTCTTCCCTGCACCACTGACACCGACGAGACCAAATATTTCGCCTTCAGACACCTCAAACGAGATGTTATCCACAGCACGCACGACACCACGGTCTACCGAGATGTAGGTCTTCTTCAGGTCCTTGACCTTGATTATCGGCTCCCCAATCTCTGCTGTGTACGATCCGACTGTACCGACCATGCTCATGAACCGTTCGACGACCTTTTTTGGTTCGCCCTGTTCGACGATCTCACCGTCTTCGAGCAGTATTGCCCGGTCAGCCAGTTCTTCAATGACGCCAGACCAGTGCGAGGTGATCGCAAGCGTCATACCATAATCATTCTTCGCAGCAACGATGCTCTCGTGCACGGCTTCGGCAGTCCTCCGGTCAAGCGTTCCCGTCGGCTCATCTGCGAGGAGCACCATCGGCTCCTTGGCAATCTGCCGTGCAAGCACGACGCGCTGCTTCTCACCACCGCTTAACTCCCTTGCAACATGCATCATCCGGTGCGACAGATTCACCTGCTCGATGAGATCCGCCGCCCTATCGACAGCTTCTGTTGCCGGGTAATTGATCTCGATGAGCGCGTTTATCACGTTCGTGATCACCCGTTCATCCCCGTAGAGCGCGAAGGTGCGCTGGAGCATTATCGCAATCCGGTTCGCAATGCTTCGCCTAAGCGGGCTATACTTGTCAAGCGATACGAAATCAGCATCTATCGGTGTGAGTTCGGTACCGCATTTCGGGCATGGCGTTCCAACCTTGCTTGGCGGTTCGGCATGAGCACAGTTCTCACAGTATGCAATGTGATAGATAACCTCTCCGGAACTGGTTTCGTGTTCCTTGATACCTCGCAGGAGGTGCATCAGCACAGTCTTTCCCGCGCCACTGCGCCCGAGAATCCCAATACACTCTCCTTCCTCTATCGTCAGGTTGATATTTTTCAGAACCTTCTTGCCCTTGAATTCCATGCTCAGGTTCTTAATGTCGATCAGGGCTGTCATTTATACCTCCTATCTTCAAGCACTGTAGATTATATTGATCGGATCTACGTAGTCCTATCAACATACATCGATTGTACTATATTAATCTTTCACACACCTGGAGTAATATGGCTTGCGCATAGCAACCGACCTCTCGAGCAGTTCATGCATCTCTTCTTCGGATGCGCCCGCTATGCTTATGAGATTGTCATTACTGAGCAGACAACCTTTTAATTTTCCATCAGAGGTCACACGCAGACGGTTACAGTTCGCACAGAACAGGGAGTTGTCGATCGGTCGCACGAGTTCAACCTCTGCACCATCGATCATGTATTTCCTGCGGCGGTGCATCTGTCTCGTGATAATCTCGGATGCGCGTGCGCGTAGTGCGTCTTCGACCGCGCACATATCAGCAGCCTCACAGATCCCTGTGAAATCCATCAGTTCGATGATCTGGAGTATAACATCCCGGTTCGACCGTGCGAAATCGATCAGATCCTCTATCTCGTCGTCGTTTATCCCACCCAGGAGCACCATATTTAGCTTAACCGGCGTAAGCCCCGCGTCCACAGCCGCGCACACTCCATCGAGCACCGAGTCAAGTGCATCGCTGCCGCCTCCTGTGATCCGCTGGTACCTGTCAGTGCGCAGCGTATCAAGCGACACATTCGCGCGACGTAAGCCCGCTTCTGCGAGATCGTAAGCATACTTTGAAAGCAGCGTCCCGTTGGTCGTAACCGAGACCTCCTTGAGTGCTGGCAGTTCTGCCACGATATCTACGAAATCGCTCCTGCAGAGCGGCTCACCTCCTGTGAACTTGACCTTCCCGACGCCATGTGCAAGCGCTGCACGCACAAGCGCTGTGATCGTATCCTTGGAGATCTCGCTGTGCGCGTGCGCGTATGTAACTTCCCCCTCATGGTGGCAGTAGATGCAGTTTAAGTTACATCGCTGGGTGACGGATATGCGCAGACTCGTGACCCTGCGGTTGTATGAGTCGATCAGAGGGGGATATTCTTGCATTTTGTGTAACAGGTGTATGGTACACAAATAAGTTGTGCGGTCAGGGCTGTCAACTCAACGCTGGTGTCCGGGTTCTGCTCGATGGTTTTCAGGTATTCGAAGCAGTGGGTGGCAGACGCTGTACTTGAATACGGTCCCGATCATTTCACCCCGCAAAAACACTTCCGACCATGCTGACCTTCACCTACTCACGATAGCCTCCCGAAGTCAACGACCCCCAACTAAAGTTGGGGGCATCACGGCTCCACGGGGGTCGCGTACATGTGTATGCGCGGCAGAGGTGGGGTGGGGTGAAAATGTCTTAACCGAACACCGGTGCAAAACATTAGACCTGTTGCGAAACAACACCCACTACACGAATTGTGCGCCCCAACCCTCCATACGACTCCCTCGATTCAGCAGTGTTTGAGGTGGTAATTCCACAATCCACAGGATATTAACATAACTTTATCATCAAACTCCTCT
>CBDAFH010000101.1:0-5545 GCA_965195165.1 uncultured ANME-2 cluster archaeon
TCGATGTTGACGACTGTGAGGACCGAGCATGACTGGAGCATCGAGAGGAGCGCTGCCTCGCCCTTGCCACCTGCGCCATACCCAACAGAGACCGGCAGCCCGATCACAGGGACCGAGACAAGCCCGGCAACCACGGTTGGAAGCGTGCCGTCCCTTCCTGCTGCAACAACGATCGCATCCACGCCCTTCTCGATCAGATTGCCGAGATCCGGAAAGAGCCTGTGAATGCCTGCCGCACCCGCATCATAGATCGGATCGACATCGCACCCCATCTCCTCTGCCGCGACCCGCGCCTCCTCGGCAACCCGTATGTCAGCGGTGCCCGCGGTGATGATGCCGACCCTGCCACCAGTTTTCTTGATCGGGGCAGTGCCGCACACAAGGGTTCTGGCGCGTTCGTTCCACACCATGTATGGCACCTCGATGCGCGACTCCAGTTCACGCAACTGGTCATCCGAGACTCGCGTGATGAGTATGCGCACGTCTCTGGTCAGTGAAGCCGCAACGATCGTAGCGAGATCATCAGAACTCTTTCCCTCTGCAAGAATCGCCTCTGGGATGCCGGTTCTCTCTTGCCGGTCGTCATCGATCCTTGCGATATCTGAGATCTCCTTGAACCGCAAGAGTTTGACCTGCGCTTCAGCCTCGTTAATCGAGATTTCGTTGTTCCTGACCTTTGTGAGAATTGATATGATGGACACGGTGATCATCCTGCACAGCAACCTATATATACCCCTCTCGCTGCTATTATAGGTACCGAAGAATCGAGTTAAATCCCGATGACGGATTAAATCCAGAAGGAGATAAAAAAATGGCACAGATGTATGTAACATACGAGGCTCCCGACGAATTGCGTGATAAAGCGCTGGAATCGCTGGAACTTGCAAGAGATACCGGAAAAATAAAGAAAGGAACAAACGAGACCACAAAAGCGGTCGAGCGTGGCGTAGCCCAGCTTGTGCTGGTAAGCGAGGATATAAACCCGCCCGAGATCGTGGCTCACCTGCCAATGCTATGCGATGAGAAAAAGATACCGTATATATATATAAAAAAGCAGGACGAACTTGGAGCTGCATGTGGTATCGGGGTTGGCTGCGCTACTGTGGCGATCGTCAACGCTGGCAAGGGCAAGAGCGCAGTCGAGGAAATCGCAAGCAAGATCGCATCGCTGAGGTGATGTCATGGCAGAGTATGATGACGCATATCCTGCTGAGGTGGTCGAGGTTGTCGGGACGACAGGCATGCATGGGGAGGCGACCCAGATCAACTGCAAAGTGCTTGATGGACGGGATAAGGGCAGGGTCATTGCCAGAAACTGCATAGGCCCTGTGCAGGTCGGGGACATCCTGATGCTGCTCGAAACCTCGAGAGAGGCAAAAAAACTAACGACTGGCAGGTGATTGGCGTTGGAACAATTTATCTGTTCGTTCTGCGGAAGCCCAATCGAGCCTGGCACCGGAAAGATGTTTGTTAAGAGGGATGGTACAGTCTATTATTTTTGCAAGTCAAAGTGCCAGAACAATTTCAAACTCAAAAGAGTCCCGCGAAAGGTTAAATGGGTCACGAAATCGGCGTAGGTGTCTAAATGGAACAGACATTCGTGCAACCTTTTCAAAAAAGGTTGATCAAAAACTGCCCTTCGGGAGGGGATTGAATGGAACAAACATTCGTGATGGTCAAGCCCGACGGAGTGCAGCGCGGCTTGGTCGGTGAGATCATATCCAGAATTGAGCGAAAGGGACTTCGAATTGTCGCTATGCGGATGTGTCAGGTCACCGACGAGACTGCGCGAAGACATTATGCAGAGCACGTGGAAAAGCCGTTTTTTAACTCGCTTATCGAGTTTATCACGTCTTCTCCGGCTGTTCCTATGATCGTTGAAGGCGCGGATGCGGTTTCGGTGATGCGCACGATTGCAGGCGCAACTGATCCGAAGGAAGCTCTGGTCGGCACCATAAGGGGAGATTTTGGGCTGGATGTCGGCAGGAACCTCATCCACAGCGCAGATTCACTCGAATCGGCAAATAGGGAGATTACAATACATTTCACCGAGGATGAGGCGGTTCTGTACGAGCGGGCTGAGGAATCCTGGGTGTATGAGTGATTAAAGCACCATCTCCATCCCATCGTACCCAAGACTCCACCTCTTCGCTGCTTCATCATGTGGCGGGAAGAGGTGGCTTAGGTGCGTCATAACCATCTTTTTCGCACTTAACTCTGACGCTAGGTCCTCTGCCTCTGCCGTGTTCATGTGCTTCTGAAGGTCGTATTCAGGAGGCGCAATCGCGTCGCATATCAGGATGTCAGGATCCCGCATGATCTCGATTGAGCGATTCGGAATCTGCCTGGTGGTATCGCCGGTGATGACGAGTTTCTTGTCACCGTCACAGACCACAACACCGGCAGATTCGGCAAGAGGCGGATGGTGGACCGGGAACAGCGTGAATTCAAGCCCGATCAGGCGGAATGGCTCGTAGACCGACACATCGTGGCGCGTCGGCTTCATGAAATAGAGATAATCGAGTATGTAGTCCAGGGTGTCCGAGAGCCCATAGACGTTCACACGGTTCTGGACACGGTAGAACTCGCCGAATCCCGCGTAATGGTCGTAGTGCCCGTGCGTCCAGATCACGCCGTCAACGTGGCTTATTTTGTGTTTTATAAGTTGATACCGGAGATCCGGACCTGTATCGATCAGGACGCGCCCATCTTCTGTTTCGATCAGAATCGAGAACCTTGTCCGGCTGCTCCTCCCGCCTGCGAGCGCATCCATGCAGCAAGGACACTTGCATCCGATCTTTGGCGTGCCGACCGTATCACCGGTTCCGAGCAGAACGATTCTCATGTTGGCGTATATTCCCCCATCATCAAGCCCACCCTGTTACTGAACTCATCGACGGCATCGGTCAGGTCTGACTGCGTGATCGACATCCGATCCTCTGTGAGCGCGTGGAGCACCGCCTCCCGAACAACCATGCGCAGATCCGATCCTGTGAACCCATCTGCCAGCAGTGCGATCTCCTGTGAATCAAAGTCACCTTCCACCTTCGAAAGAATGATGTCAAGAATATCCTTGCGCATCTCCTCATTCGGAAGCGGGAAGTCCACGATTTCGTCAAACCGCCTCCATGCAGCACGATCCAGCAGTTTCGGGTGATTTGTAGCGGCGATCAGAAGAACCCCGTCGTCGATCAGACTGATCTCATCGATCGCTTTCAGAAGCGTGTTGACGGCGCGTTTCACAGCGGCATGTTCATCAGAGACGCGGGTCTTCGCTATGAAATCGAACTCATCGATGAACAGGATGCAGGGGCTTAATTTTTTCGCAAGCTCAAAGACCTTATCGATATTTTTCGAGGTTTCTCCGAGATACTGGGATGTGATCATCGAGAGCCGGACCTCCACGAGCGGGCTGTTTAATTTTTCTGATAGCGCTCTGGCTATCGAGGTCTTGCCGGTGCCCGGAAGCCCTACGAAGAGCATCTTTCCGATCTCACAAAGCCCGATATCGCGCAGGTAATCCCGGTGTCCGATCGCCTGCATGATCTTCTCGATCTTATCCTCCTGACCGCGTGTGAGCACGAGTTTATCGATTCGCTGTCTGACGTCCTCCGGCGCAACGAGGTGCACGAGTGTCAGGAGATCAACATCCTCGTCCGATGCAGCGATCTCTGCGGCAAGCGAGGCAAGATACTCCCGGTCCCGCTCTTTTGGCTGCGCTTTCAGGGTCGCCTCCGCATAACTGACATCCAAGCCGTCATTCTCATAAAACGATGCGAGTGTCGGATTTGCGCGGATCTGGTCTATCGCACCATCCTGCTTCGCAAACCATCTCTTTGCGAGATCAAAGACTGTGAGTTTAAGTTCCGCTCCGAATTTCTCAAATTCGATAAACGGGAGGGGCTTTATCTCCTGAATGACATTCTCGACCCCGTATAGCTCCGCAACATCCTCGACCCGGACGCTGATCGGGCGGTTTACTTGCTTCTTTTCGCGGTTCCAGTAGTGTTTTCTTATGTTTACCGGAAGATCGTTCTCTGTCAATGTTTCGGATTGGTTGTATATCTGCGCCGTCAGGAGCAGTTCAACGACGTCGCAGGGGTTTTTCTGATCTGGTATGCAATCACCTCATCTCACTGGACTGTAATTCTTGGTTGCTGATTGTAAAAAAGTTTTTGGGTGTCCGACCGCACAACCTTTCAGAAAATTCCATCGATCTCTGCGCCGCAGTTAAAACATTTCCCGTCCTCGATCCGGTTCTCGATGATGCTGAATCCGAATCGTTTGATCAGGATCTCTTTACACCGGTAACAGTATGTGTTCTCGTTTCCCATGCCCGGAATGTTCCCCTCGTAGACGTACCTGAGTCCTTCTTCGATACCGATCTCCCTCGCCCTGTGCAGAACCTCGACAGGGGTCGGAGGGGCATCAAGGAATCTGTGCTGCGGATAGAACTGGCTGATATGCCACGGAATCTCCTCGCCAACATCTGCGATGAATCCTGCGATCTCTCGCAACTCCTCCTCACTGTCATTGACGGTCGGCACCACGAGCGTTGTCACCTCAAGCCAGATGCCAAGTTCCTTGTACCGCCTGATCGTGTCGAGGACCGGCTCGAGTCTTGCCCCGCACATCTTCCGGTACGTCTCGTCCCTGAAAGCCTTGAGATCGATGTTTCCGGCATCGAGATACTGTGAGATCTCATAAAGTGCCTCCTCGCTTGTGTACCCGTTTGTGACAAAGACGTTCTTGATGCCTGACCTGTGTGAGAGTTTCATCACATCAAGCGCGAACTCCGCGAAGATCGTGGGCTCAGTGTAAGTGTATGCGATCGTCTTGCAATCGTGCTGGGTCGCAGACCAGACCACATCCTCCGGAGTCATATCATGACCCGGTATCTCCTTTGTGGTCATCGGAATCTGGCTGATGTTCCAGTTCTGGCACCAGCGACACTTGAAATTACATCCGGCAGTCGCTATCGAGAACGATTCAGTGCCGGGAAGGAAGTTGAATAGCGGCTTCTTCTCGATCGGATCGACGCCGCTTGCGATGACCCTGCCATACACGAGACTGTATAGTACCCCTTTCCGGTTCTCCCGGACAGAGCAGATTCCCCGCTTGCCCGGAGCGATGGTGCAGAAATGGTTGCATAAATGGCATTTAACCTTGTCATCTGCAAGTTTCTCATAGAACATAGCTTCCCTCATGATTGACACCGATATGTAGTTCGGGGCTGGTGGGATATGAATGTTTGGCAAAAACTGTGAGCCCTTCGGTTGCGCATTCAGGCAGAGTAATCAGAAAACCCCACCCGAAGGGCATTTCTTACTCGCAAACTTTTCACAAAAGTTTGATCAAAAACTGTGGCCCCTTCAGCTGTGCCTTTGGGCGAGAATAGGCAAGACCCCACCCGAAGGGCAGTTTTTACTCTATTTTTTGTGAAAAATCGCACTTACACCATATCCGATTCACCGTACCGCTTCCGGTCCTCAAGTTCTTGCTTCTTTGCAGCATTCCATCCAGATACCGCCTGAAGATACCCGGT
>CBDAFH010000102.1:0-5567 GCA_965195165.1 uncultured ANME-2 cluster archaeon
CAATTTTTTTAGTACTGTCATTTTTGGTCTTCGCCCGAATTATATACCTTATTTTCTTTTCTGTTAATTTTATGACTTTATTTAGTCGTCCCATGCGGAAGAAGATGGGTATATAAAGTCAAAGGTTTCGGGACTATACAGTGTGTTTCAGTGGTGATGATTGTGGTTTTTCAGAGGGGAGGTTTGTAGCCTATGAAACCCATAATGTCAAGTTAGAGAGTGTGTAATGCCCTGCCATTACAGGCAGTGGCATCGATGTATTAACCCTTTCCACATACTATCATAAACCGCCCCTGTATATGAGTCAGAACCGGAACGCCAGATGAACTGGCAGTCCCCCCACATATCCACCCACCCACCCATCGAAACAAGGTTGATGAACATCTACCGCCCATCAGTTACCAGATGCTTGACCTGCTGATACTCTCGGTACTGATCGGCTTTGCGCTCGGCTTGATCTCAGGGCTCATCCCTGGCATACACACGAACAACTTTGCGCTGATCCTGCTTGCGCTCTCTCCTGCCATCGCAGACCTCGGGTTCTCAAATATCCACATCGCGGCGATGATTCTTGCAAACTCGATCACGCACACCTTCCTAAACATCATCCCCTCGGTGTATCTTGGCGCGCCTGACGCTGATACTGCGCTTGCGGTGCTGCCGGGTCACTCCATGCTGCTTGACGGGATGGGGATGGCAGCGATCAGGTTGTCAGCCCTCGGCAGTGCAGGATCGATCGTTGTGTCGTTGCTGATCGCAGCTCCGCTCGTTCTCTTCTTCGGGCATTATTACGACTTCATGCGCGAGAATATGGGCTGGATCCTGCTGATGATCGTTCTGCTCATGATTCTAACCGAATCCGGCAGATACGTCGAGGGGCAGGGGTCGCTCGTGCATCTGAAGTACAAATTCTACGCGGTTGTGGTTCTCCTGCTCTCCGGCATTCTTGGAGCGATCGCATTTGGGAACGAAGATCTGATGCACCCGTATTTCCAGTTCGGTTCACCTTCAATCCTTCTTTCGCTGCTGACCGGTCTCTTCGGCGCGTCCGTGCTCCTGATCAGCGTGCTTACGAAATCGGTCCTGCCTGAGCAGCGCCAGCATCCACTGAATCTCAAATCGCGGTGGGTGCTGCGCGGCATCGCGGTCGGCAGCATCGCAGGAGCGATTGTTGCGTGGCTTCCAGGCGTCTCTTCAGGTGTTGCAACGGTGCTCGCACGGTTAGCGATCAGAGGAGATCTCGAACACCACCAGACAAGGGCTATGGAGTTTATCGTCTCGGTTTCCGGTACAAACACATCAAATGCTGTTTTCGGATTGATTGCGCTCTTTATCATCGGTTATCCGAGAAGCGGCGCGATGGTTGCAGTACGGGATCTGGTTGGCGAAACGCTGGATTTCCATCTGGTTCTGCTTTTCCTGATTGTTGTCGTGCTCGTTTCGATTGCGGCTTATGCTGCCACGATATTCATCGGAGATCTTGCCCCCTCCGTGCTCGCACGCTTCGATTACCAGAAAATATGCATGGCGATCCTTATCGGGCTTGTCATGATGGTGATTTTGTTTAATGGCGCCTTCGGGCTTGCCGTCTTCCTTGCAGCGGTACCGATCGGGATGCTTCCGTATTATATGGGCGTCAAGAAGAGCCATGCGATGGGCGTGCTGCTGCTGCCTGTGATGATGTATTATTTTGGGGTGGGGTGAGCTCGTGTGCGATCCCCGTCCCGTGAAATGGGCAACTGAATGGATGCATCGTGAATGCATCCGGCATCAGGAGCCGGTTTACGATTTATGAGTGTGTCCGACCATACGCCGCCGCAGCCTCGACAAACCCCTTGAATAGCGGCGCTGGCTTCTCAGGTCTCGATTTAAACTCGGGATGGAACTGGCACCCGATAAAGAACCTGTGTGATGGAATCTCTGCAATTTCCATCCGGTTCTTGTTCTTTCCGGAAAAAACCATACCCTGCGACTCAAAACGATCGATGTACTCTGGGTTCACCTCGTACCGGTGCCTGTGCCGCTCGATGATATTCAGACTGCCGTACAGCCGGTGAGCAAGCGATCCCTCGGCAAGCACTGCCCCATAGTTCCCGAGACGCATACTCCCGCCCATAGCCGTGACGTCGTGCTGCTCTGGCAGGAGATCGATCACAGGATGCGCGGTATCGCAAAACTCCGAACTGTCCGCATCCTCAAAACCGAGCACATCCCTTGCAAACTCGATTACTGCAAGCTGCATACCGAGGCAGAGCCCGAGAAACGGCACATCGTTCTTTCTGGAGTATTCGATCGCCCGGACCTTCCCATCGATCCCGCGCTCGCCAAATCCGCCCGGAACAAGGATTCCGTCGAACCTTCCGAGAGTTGCCCGAACCGCTACGGCGTCATGGAGGCTCTCTGAATCGATCCATCCGATATCGACCTTGCATCCGCATTCAATCCCCGCGTGCTTGAGCGATTCCCGGATGCTCGTGTAAGCATCCCTGAGATTGATATATTTACCGACGACGGCTACGGATACTTTTTCCCCACCCTCATTGATCTCATTCATTCGTTTAACGAGTTCCTGCCATCCTGTGTGGTTATCGCTCTTTTTAAGTTCGAATCTTTCACTGAGATAATCTGGTAACCCCTCTTCCTCGAATATCAGCGGAACATGGTAGATATCCTCAGCGTCAGGAGCGCTGATGACTGCATTTGTTGGAACATCGCAGAAGAGCGCGATTTTTTCCTTTGCCTCCCTTTGCAGCATGGACGAACACCGGGCAACGATGATGTTCGGATAAAGCCCGAGTTCCCTTAGCTCCTTCACCGAATGCTGGGTCGGTTTGGTCTTCTGCTCACCCTGCATATCGCTTGGAACAAGCGTCACATGCACGAGCGCCAGATCAGACGGCGCCTCTTCCCGCTGCATCTGCCTCGCCGCTTCGAGAAACGGCATGGACTCGATGTCGCCAACCGTGCCGCCGATCTCGATCAAGCAGACATCTGCCCCGCTTGCCGCAGCAACCGTCCGAATCCGTTCCTTGATCTCGTTTGTAATATGCGGGATGATCTGCACCGTGCTTCCAAGATAATCGCCCCGCCGCTCCTTTTCGATCACAGCCCTGTATATCTTCCCTGTGGTGATGTTGTGGTCACTTCCGAGTTCTGTATCAAGGAACCGCTCGTAGTTGCCGAGATCGAGATCGACCTCGCCGCCATCCTTCAACACAAAGACCTCGCCGTGCTGGAACGGGCTCATGGTTCCGGCATCGATATTGATATACGGATCGATCTTGATCGCGGTCACCTCGTATCCCTTGCCCTTCAGGATTCTTCCGATGGATGAGGAGGTGATGCCCTTGCCAAGACCACTCATGACCCCGCCGGTGACGATTACGTATTTCATGATGGTTATTGGGGGGTCAAATATGTTAAAACATCGGTGCGGTGTTGACAACCCCACTCTTGGAGAGCTCTTATATATGCTGAGTTCGATGTATCGTTCATGGAGGAGGGAGGATTCTACCATGATCGACACACGGCAACGCTTTCGACTGATTATATACGAAACATCGGCAAGCATTGCCGAATACGCAAGCAATCGCCAAAGGCAATGCGAAAGCGCGGTATGCAGACTCGGTACTTAAGTGCTGGGTTTGGTGACTTCATGGGGGGTATCGTGCTGTATGTGGAGGTTTGGATAGATGCGTGGACGATATGGTTTTGGGGGGGCATCAGTCGATTTTAAGTATTATGATAACATTAGCACTATTGATAGGAGATGACGACTTTGAAAGTTGAGGATATTATGACGTCCAATGCGCCTTACGATGGTTCATCAGAATTGCTTGACATAGAAAAATTCAAACAAGTTCTTCATTATGTAATTCATAAAACAAGCAGCATTGACAACGTAGGCAAAACGGTACTATATAAAATTCTGTATTTCACTGATTTCAATTATTATGAGATGTTCGAGGAAAAATTAACCGGGGAAACTTACTTGAAATATCCGTTTGGTCCCGCACCGCGTGATTTTGATGCTGTTGTAAACGAACTCGTTGAAGAGGGGTTAATAGAAGAAAAAACATGGTTTGAAGGTGCATATAAAAAGATAAAATATCTTTCGACCGTTGAACCAAATACATTAAAGATTGTCAAAGAGGAATTGAAGTTTATTGATGAAAACATAGATAAGTACTCCCGTTTTAATGCTACGCAAATAAGTGAGCATTCGCACAAAGACATCCCTTATATTACAGCGGAAGATTTCGAGGAACTTGATTATGAATTAGTATTTTACAGAGATTCGGAACTATCAATAAGGACATATGATGATATAGATGGTGGATGTTAAATTTGAGGCTGTTCCAGAGTTTCGTAAAGAATTGAAAAAATTATCTAAAAAATATAGATCACTAAATGATGATTTCGAGAAATTTCAAAAAGTATTAACTAAAACATTGCCCAATCCTACGTCTGGGACTTTTGAAATATCTGACCTTGGAGCGAATGTTAAAACACCAATTTATAAGGTGAAAAATTTTAGATCTAGAGATTTTAGAGGCAAAGGTTGTAGAAGTGGATTTCGTATAATTTATGCACATATGCAAGGTAGTGAAAAAATAATATTTATTGAGATATATCATAAAAGTAATAAGTCGAATCATGATGTAAGAAGAATTAAAAAATATTTTGAAGAGGTTTAATCATAGTTAGTAGCTCTCGTACTCTTGACCACCCACCTCCGTCGTCGTTCGTCAAACACGCGACCCACCTCCGCGGATGCCCCGAATTCAGAGGTTGTCTCATAATTGGATATTTTGCGAAATCTGGATTATTTTTAGATACAAAGCTCTGCTCAGTCTTTTTTTGCCGAGATTTTGAATTGTGAGACGGGCTCTTCATTTGGAGGTGGAGTGGTTGGGACTTGGTAGGTTGTGGATCCTAAAACCAAAGATACCTAAAAATACCGTTTTCACCCTTCCACCACCTGTATCTCCTCCTCCCCCAGCCCGTACAGCGCATACACCCGCGCATCGATCTCCTGATCCGTCTCTCGCGCTCCACCCGCCCTGCCGCATCAACCGCAGCCAGATACACGGTCATGATCTCAAAGACGGCTCGCGCATTCCGGTCAGCATCAGCATAGAACCGCGGCAGCCTGATCGCAAGCAGCCACTCGTAGATATTGCCCCTGCCGAGCGTGCCGGGCCTATATACTCTTTCAGAACTTCTTTGTCGGTTCTCACGCCCGCGTCCGCAGTCTTGCGACCACCGCTTCCACCTGCCGGACAGCCGTCCCGAGGTACTGGTACGGATCCATCGCAGCCGCAATCTCGTCAGCGTCGAGATGAGCGGTAACATCCTCCCGCTCAAGCAGCACGTCCAGAAGATGCCTTCCACCCTCATGAGCCACAATCGAGCACTCCCTGACGATGCTGTGCGCTTCCTGCCTGCCTGTGTGCTCTGCAAGCCGGATCATCACGGATTCTGCCATGTTCAAGCCATTGAGCAGATCGAGGTTCCGCTTAATATTTTCGGGATAGAATCTGAGATTAGTTATAATCCTCGTCGTC
>CBDAFH010000103.1:0-2913 GCA_965195165.1 uncultured ANME-2 cluster archaeon
AAAGACATCCATACCATTCAGCAACTCAGGCAGCTTTTCATGCCCGATTTTTCCCAGAAATACGACCTGACCACCCGCATCTCGCTCTTTGACTAGTCGCTCCAATCCATCTTTCTGCACCCCATCCCCGACAAGAAACAACCTCGTGGTCGGTGGGAGGTATTCAAGTGCTTCGATCAGATACGAGATGCCTTTTTCATGCGAAAGTCTTCCGGTGTTTATTATGTTAAGATCCGGACTCAGATCAACTCCGAATGTATGCGCCACCCATGTTTTTTGTTTTTCCCGGTTCATCACCTTAAACTGGGATGTATTCACACCATTAGGAACCACTTTAATCGTTTTATTCATCATTCTCGCCCCGGATGATTCACATATCGGTACATATAACCAAGAAATACCGTAGCAGTAAACATCCCCAAAAAGAAAATCTGTACCGCCGGAACAATTTTAAATCGCAAAATCTCCTTAACCCGCTCAAAAATCCCCACGCGCACCAGATCCCGGAGAAAATCACCTTCCACATCCATCGAATACCCCATCTCTGCAATCATCCTCTTGGAGTAGCCCTGCCAGAACGCGCGCCTCATAAGAAACGTGACTTTCGTGCGCGCTGAAACAATCTTGTGGTGAACAATCGCATCAGGATTATACATAACACCTTTCCCGAATTTCTTCTTCATCCGCACGCACATCTCAGTCTCCTCCCCTTGCAGCGCTCCGCTCCCGCGAACACCCATCTCACCTCGAAAACCTCCGAGCGCATCCAGCACATCTGTCCTGAAACTAATATTTGACCCAAACGTGTTCCTGACCTCTGTTATCCCCTCCGCAAACCCCCTGTGTGTCGCACCGATCAACCAATAATACTCTTCAGGCAGGAAATCCATCTTCCCTCCGATCCAGAGCGGTACAATTTTCCCGCCTGCCGCTATCGCATCGTACTCATCATACATGCGCACAAGTTCCTTAATCCAGTCTCGGTCCGCAACCGCATCATCATCAAAGAATACAATCACCTCGCCGGATGCAACAGCCACCCCACGATTCCTGCTCTCGGAGAGCCCCACGTTCGTCTCATTCGATATCACTTTATCCGCGGGAACGCCGTCTTTTATAATCTGATCATACAGCGCTTCATCCCCGTCAACAACCACGATAAGCTCCAGATCCTTATACGTCTGGGCAACCAGGCTTTCGATAGCCCCCACCAGATCCGGATATCTATCGATTCGATGTGAGCAGGTTATTACTGATACCAGCATAATTTATCGCCTCATCGTTCACTTCTTACAATGTCCTCAATAATCCGAAATATGAGAACTTCTTCAGCTTCTCCATCTCCGGTCCGTCTGTGTTTTTGCACATCATTTGAGCAGATATCTTGTACTTCGTTTCCCCGCCGGTCCGCATTACGATCTCCCCTTCAACCGGACCATTCAGATCATTGGATGCCGTATTTCTTGAAACCCGATTCTCGAGATTATAGTCGATCATCAGACATATATTACAGCAATACCCAAACTATTTAATTCATCTGTAGCAAACATGAATCCCGAGGTGTATATTTATTGGCTGGAAAGAAGAACGAACAAAACGAATCTGCGAAGAGAGGAAAAGGGCGGAAAATCAGCAAAAAAGAAATTGCAGAGCCAGAACACCCACTTCCGCAACAGGCCTGCCAACCTGCTGAAACCCAACGTCCATTTATTGAAAGATTGAAATCAAGCGCCCCCTACGGCGCGCTGCTAACAATCATCTTTGCAATAGCGCTTTATATCCGTGCCGTACTCCCATACAAGAGCGTCTTTCTCACAGACGGCACGATCCGATTCGGTGGAAACGACCCGTGGTACCACATGAGAATCGTTGATTACATACTACATAATTATCCGCACACCCTGACGTATGACGCATTTACAGAATTTCCTTACGGGCATTTTCAGCACTACGGTCCGCTTTATGATCAAACAATTGCATTCATATCGATCGTTCTAGGATTCGGGCAGCCCAGCACGCATCTTGTCAATACGGTCGGAGTGTATTTCCCGACAGTTCTTGGTGCGCTCGTGGTCATCCCGGTGTATTGTATAGGCAAACACCTGCACAATCGCGGCACCGGACTTCTTGCAGCGCTGATCATCGCGACGCTCCCCGGGCAGTTCTTATCCAGATCGTTACTCGGGTTCACTGATCACCATGTCGCAGAGACCCTCTTCTCCACCGCAACCATTCTGTTTTTAATGCTCGCACTCAGAAGCGCACGCACTCAGAACCTTTCATTCAGCGACCTGAACAAAGACTGGCGCGCCATCAAGTACCCACTTCTATATGCCATTCTGGCCGGTCTTGCGTATGCGACATATCAACTCTGCTGGACCGGTGCGATACTGTTTGGTCTGATCATAATGCTCTCAGCGATCATCATCTGCATCGCCGAACACATCAAGGGCAACTCAACCGAGTACATAACCATAGTTGGGGCAATCGCATTCGGACTGGAGGCGCTTCTAATACTGCCGTGGATACATCCCGAACTGGGGTTCTCAGGCAATTATTCGTTGCTGCACGTGACCACGTCTATCATGGCGATCATCGTCCTCGTGCTGATGTACATCGTATCAAAGGAGATGAACCGCAGGGGTGTGAACCCGTATTACTATCCCGCGGTACTGGTTGCGGGTGCATTGATCGTTTTTGGTATATTAAGCGTGGTCGCCCCACCGATGACAAACCAACTCGAAGGTTCCATCACCACAGTCTTCACGGTACGGGAAGGAGGTGCTTCGACCGTCGCGGAAATATCCTCGATGCTGACGACACGGGGCGAACTTGACATCGGAAGGTATGCCAAATTCCCGAGATATGATGGCGAACCTTCCATGGAAGGTTCGCCATCATATCTCGGGAATT
>CBDAFH010000104.1:0-9549 GCA_965195165.1 uncultured ANME-2 cluster archaeon
AGGAGTTGTTCAACGCATACTAACAAATTCCCGGACACATCCGCACGGAATCAAAGTTCGTCTTGAAAGTGGCGAAATAGGCAGAGTGAAAGAAATTTTAGATCGGGAAGTTTAGGGAGATTTTTTCAAAAAAAACTCGACTTTTGTATATTTCTCTTTCCATAGAGAATGCTCGGCATCAAATTCTGCCGATACTGCACCATAAAACGTTTTTCTTCCGGCTCACTGTTTTGCCTTTGTCGTGCCCGCACCGACGCCCACAAAGATGAGTGCCAGAGCACCGATTCCCGAGATAGGTTCTGCCGGCAGCGCGCCTCTCATGTGGCACATTGCCCCGCCAACAAACAGAACCGTTCCCAGTATCACCAGCAATTCGCTGATCTTCGCTTTTGCTCTCGCATTCATGAATTTCACCCCATTTTCATGCTATCGTCGTGACGATCCGCTCCTTGCTTAAATATCTGGTCAGGTAGCGTATGATTGTCAGCAAAAGCACTGCCATGATAAGCATTCCCCCAACCATAACCCATGAAGCAGCATATCCTCCGCTAAGCACATTCTTATTAACAAGCGAGAACGCGAAAAATATCGCAATAAATATCGAGATGTTCAGGATCTGGTTTTCACGCATTCCGAGCAGTAAGTGACCGAAACCCATGAGACCCACGGCAACAGCTATGAACGCCGGTACGACAAGAAAGATGTGGAGGAGAATAGCAGGCGATGGCAGCAGGATCGGAGCCGCGAAGATGTTTGCGATCACTGTTATCAAAGCAGCCGTCAGCAGTGCGATTAAGTAGGCGGGAATGGTGACGCCAAGTACTTTTCCGGCCCATACCTGTCTTCGGACTGGTCTTTTTATCGACCTGTCTGATAATATGTGTGTGAGTAATGATACTTAAACCTTTCGATTAATCGAAAGGTATTGTGAGGAGGTGCAGTGATTCAACAGAATCGAAAGATCGGTTACAGATCATGTTGCCCGATGCAACGGATAAGTATGGAATCGTGGATGTGGACTAAATACGGCAGAGTCTTTACTTATATCATTTTCCAATTAGCCGTTGTTTTTCAAAAAATATTATCCGTTTGCAGTTCGAACGTATCCCGCACACCATTGACATCTACTGTGTAAACGCCTGCTTCCAGTCCGACCGCGTCCAGCGCGACAATTTCCTCAAATGGCGTCATCACCTGTGCACACATTGCGTCAGCAGGTCTGGCTGTGGTTATTGTGACGAAGAACGTATCTCCTTCACGCTTCGTCACAACTTTGTCAACTTTCGTACAACTATCAGGATGTTCGCCGCTTACAACAGCGTGTATCTGGACCGGAAATGATTCAAGTAGCAGAATTTTAATGTCGTTTACGTTAGCTAAACTGACTGCCGCGTCCTCTGCAACTATTTTTTCGATATTGCTCGCCCAGAAAGTGGTGCTCGGAGCAGTTCCATTGTTTGACCTGATTTCACCAGCTACGACAACCCTGTCACCATTTTCGAGCCCTTCTACGCTTACAGCAGGTCTTTCTGTCCCGTCATCCTCTTTCATCATGTAATACCATACCTCCAACCTTTTCCCGTCTGAAGTCAACGCAAAGCACGGGCAGAAAAGTTCACCCAATGCGCTTACATCCCCATAAACGGTGACTTCTGTGTCGTACACTGGACTATCCAATAGCTCAGAAACACTCAGAGACCCATCGGATCCTGTAGTGGGCGCCGATGCAGGCGGATGGTCTTGCGTTGTGGTCTGCGTGGGCGTGGGCGTGACAGTGGGTACGGACGGCGGCGTTTTCTCCCCGATACATCCCGTAGATATCAAGAGCGCTACGATTGTTACGATGACTATCAAGCCCGTAATTGAGTTCTTTTTTGTCGTTTTCATAGTTCTCGCCCCGGTTTCATATCCTGTGCCTTAATCGACCCGTCTAATGTCAGAAGCGCGAGTGATGGTACTTAAACATTCCGATTAATCGAAGAGCGCGCAATATAGAAGTTTGGTTCGCAGACTGCTGATGCGAATAGTGGAACATGATGCGGGTTCGAACCCCGGGTATCAGATGTTGTTGAACTGTACCTCGATGCCTTCATCGATCGTGATGATCGTACTCTGCCCCTGCGACGCCTGCCCGACATTCACGATTTCAGTTCCCTGTCTGGTCATCTTGCCCTGATCCTCGTGGATGTGCCCGCAGACGATCAGATCGACCTTGCCGATTGCACGTGTAAGCGCATCGCTTCCCGCGTTTCCGCCCGGTATCCGGTCGAGCGTGTTCTTCGGGGGTGCATGTGAGAGCAGCACGATCGTTCCGCCGCCTAAGTCTGCCCGGATCAAGAGATCCTCGAGCATCGCCCCGATCTCATCTTCGGATCGCTCGAATGGCGTGTCAAATGGCGTCGGATTCGATCCGCCGATGCCTGCGAAGGTGACGTTTTCGATGGTGTGCACAGCGCCATCCAGATTGATGGCTTTCGATGCGTCAAGGGTTGCAAGGATGCTTCTCTGATCACAGTTCCCGGGAATCGCAAGCACCGGGCATCCGAGCGGTTCGAGCAGGTCGAGCAGTTCATAAGTTAGTTCATCAGGTCCGAAATTGGTGATGTCGCCGGCGATCAGTACAGCGTCGATGCTCCCGCCCCGCTCTGCCTCACGCACAAGGAGCGGGATGTGCGCATAATCGCCATGCGGGTCTGATATCGTCAGTAGTCTAATATGTATACCTCGATTGATGGTGATGGCACGTCTGTATTATATGTGTTACGGTAGCATCATCCAGCCCATCCCGCCAGGCTCGATCTCGATGATCTGCTCTCCACCCTGGTAGACCCTGATCACACCTGACTCGGAGACGACGACCGCAACCGCATCGGTTTCAGCGGTGATCGCGGCTGATGCTGCATGTCTGCCGCCAAGACCCTGCTGGATGTGCACCGATCTGGCATCCACATCGAGATACCTGCCTGATGCGCAGGCGACCCCCTCACCAGAGATCACAAAAACGCCGTCCAGTTGCGCAAACTCCTTAAACGTCTCCCAGTTGCCCTGGTCCGTGATTAGCAGGTCATGCTGGTCGTGTCCTTTGAATGGGTTTAACAGGAGTTGGTGTGATGCGCGCAGAACGTTCTCCGAATCCCCAATAACGAACGCGGTGCCGATGTGTCTTCCTTCTCTTCCTTCGAGTGCGAGTTCGAGTGCGAGTTCCATAACTGCGCGGAACGCGTCCGAATTTACCAATCCCTCGCGTTCTTGCAGCGATTTTACCGCATAACTCTCTTTTGGATCGTATACAATAATCGAATCAAAACTTGGACCATCGATCACTCCGACGATCACTCCGCTTATCACGCCCTTCAGATACCCCGCTACAGCGATTCCCTGGATACGCGCATGGAGCACGGCCTCCTCCTTTTCGACGTGGTTCGGGATGATGCGGTACAGTAGATCAGATGCCTGCCTCGGCATAACCACGACCGGAATCTCAGTCTCAATCCCAATACGCTCAGAAGTATACGAATCCGGGAGTAATATGGCGGATGCGTGGATGCGTTCTGCAATATCGACTGCCGACTGGATTATTGCTTGTTTTGTCTGCGTAAAATCCCCACAATTAGGCATATAGATTATATGCACCCATTCAATAAAAACCTCCCTGCCCTGTGCGGGTGCTCATGAGTATGAAAAAAGAACACATCTTTCAACCATAACCATGTAATGTGACATTCTCGATGAACCGCAAACTATTTTAGTGCCCATGATTCCAGACATACACATACACCAGAATCGATCATACCATATCAACGAGGCGAAACATGGCGAATATCTTCATTTATCCAAGCAACAGTCTGATCCTGTACGACCTGGTCGAGCGTTTCGGCCACAAGCCGCTTGCGGTCATGCAGGAGATTAAGAAGAGAGTGACCACCGCAGGAATCGACTCGCCGCCGCTTAATATCACGCCTGAGGATCCGAAGATCGGGCTTAAATACGCTGCTGTCGAGGTGCCTGCCGGTGTGCGCGGGCGCATGTCGCTTCTGGATCCGCTCCTCGAGGCTTCCGAGGCAGCGATCCTTGTCGAGGACGCGCCGATCGGGTTCGGGTGCATGGGCTGCCAGCGGACAAGCGAACTTGTGGGGTTCCTGATACGCGCAAAACGTATCCCGATTCTCGAACTTGACTATCCGACATCTGATGATGCGGCAGAGAATTTTGTGTACCAGATATCCGAGTTCTTAAATGGACTTGGAGATGGCAAGGAGGCAAAGAATGAGTGAAATCGAGGTCGCGCAGATCTCCTGTGGTTCTGAATACACAGGAATTCAAGGCGAGATCGAATCGGCAGCAGAGCGGGTTGGCGCAAAAATCATCTTCCCGGACATCGATCTTGAGGAAGTGGAGGCGGCAGAGGCAAAGTTCGGGCTCAAGGTGACGAGTCCCGACCTTAAACTGATGCTTGCCCGCGCAATCTCGGTTGTCGAGGGGCATACCACCGCTGATGCCGTGTTCATCGGTACATGTTTCAGGTGCGCAGAGGGCGCGCTCGTCAGAAACGAGATCCGCAGGTACATCCATGATAAATCAGGGCTTCCTGTGATCAGTTACTCTTATACCGAACGCACCACCGCAGACACGCTTCTCACAAGGATGGAAGCCCTTACAACAATCGCAAAGAGACGCAGTCTGCTTGCACGCGAGAAACAGACCGGGCTTACCGCGGGAATCGACTCAGGATCGACCACCACAAAGGCGGTGGTCATGCAAGACAACGAGATTCTCGGATTCGGATGGGTCAGTTCCACCGATGTCTTGGAGAGCGCGGAGGAGGCTTACTCAATCGCTCTTAAGGAATCCGGAATCGAAAGGGATGCAGTCCAGGCGATCGGGGTGACCGGGTACGGTAGATTCATACTGGGAAAGGCATTCAATGCCGATCTGGTCCAGGAAGAGATCACAGTGAACTCGAAAGGCGCGGTCTACCTTGCTGGCCGGCAGAAGGGTGCAGCGACCGTAATCGATGTCGGCGGTATGGACAACAAGGCGATATCGGTGCAGGACGGAATCCCGGGAATCTTTACGATGGGCGGGATCTGTGCCGGCGCATCAGGGCGTTTCCTTGAGATGACTGCAAAGCGTCTTGGCGTTGACATCACCGAACTTGGCAAACTTGCGCTTGCAGGTATGGCGTCCAACATCTCGATGAACAGCTACTGCATCGTATTCGGCATCCAGAGTCTCGTGAACTCGCTATCGAAGGGCGCGCGTCACGAGGATGTCGCGGCAGCAGCATGTTACAGCGTGGCAGAGCAGGTCTTTGAGCAGCAACTCCAGGAGGTCGAGGTGCGGGCGCCGGTGATCATGGTCGGAGGCACGGCACTCATCGAGGGGCTACCGCAAGCAATGCGCGAACTGCTGCAGGTCGAGGTGATCGTACCGCCTTATGCGCAGTTGATCGGCGCTGTCGGCTCCGCTCTCCTGGCATCAGGTTTTATTGAGGAGTGATTGAGATATGTTGCCGCTCGAAGTGTTCAGGGTCGAGTCTCCGGATAAAACCGGCGCCGAAGCTTACGAATCAGTGATCCGCGATGTCCTCGCTGATCTGGAACTCACCACGGTATTGGGGCGTCTATGGATACACATAGATCCTGTAGAACCGGTTTTCCTCTTCTGTACGCTGATAAGAACCGGTCTTCCGCCAATCTGTGTTAAGGATATGGCAGATATCTCTACGGGTGCGCCGAGCACTAAAAAGGTGGAGCTGAAACTCACAAACGAAGAGCATGTCTCGACACTGCTAAACATCCTCTGGATAGAGTACGGACGCGAGAACGTCTCGCAGCCAGAGCGGAAGGTGATAACGATAGACACCGAGGACAAGGGCCGGGTTGCAAAAGAGCTTGCAGACGTGGTCATCGCAGATCCGCGCAGGGAGATCGAGTCGAGACTTGCTGATGCGCTGCTCCGGATCACACCAGAGGGGTTTCGTGTGAGACATCACGTTTCGACCGGATCGGAGATGTTATTTGTGGCATCAGAGGATTCTATAAAGCCTGAGTGGGTCAAAAAAGCTGAAGATATGATGGATCAATTAAAGGGGGATTTATAATGCTTGAACCGATCATGTATGAGGGCGGCGTCTTCAAACACAACCTCGTCATCGAACTCATAGAGGATCTTGGCGGATACGTCCTCCAGACCAATTACATGCAGACCGAGGTCATGATCCAGATGCTCTGCCCGCATGAAGACATTTCCATTCTCGAAGATCTGGCAAAGGAACTCCGCGCCAAGATCACGAGAGCACCACTTACAGGCACCGACATCATAGTGATCGCGCCAACACTGGCGTATCACCACCTTCCACACCATTCATGTGATTTAGCAGAGTATATGCGCAGGTTTGGAGCAAACACGACGTTGATCGGGCTTGCAAGAGGTGTGGGTCGGCGGGTTGCGCAGATATCTGCAAAAGAGCGTGCACTGGTTAATGAGCACGATCTTGCGATCTTTGCGCTCGGAAACTTCGAAGACTGCCTGATGAACGAGAAATACGTCCTCTACAAGGATCTCGATGTGCCATGCATCATCACCGGTACGCCGGAACTTCCAGAGCCACCCATGTATGCGACAGGCTATGTCGGGCATCTCGGAAGAATCGCGCACCGGCTGAAACTCGAAGGCGAACTTGACGCTCTTGATCGGCTGGTCGAGACTGTTGGCAAAACCCTCGATGAGCAGCGGATCGAGATATCAAAGGATCCATTGACCACCCAGCCGGCACGCATCATGAAGGAGATCAAGGAACAGATACCGGAAATCAATAAATCCCTCTCTCCAGCACCCATCACGCTGCAACTCATGGGTGCCCGCGTAAAACTGTCTTATCCGCAGTATAAGGAAGCGATCGAGAATATAACATTCGAGGAAGGTGTTACCCTCCGCGAGATTGCAAAGGTGCTGCCGTCGGGGGTACGAGATTATATGTTAATAAGAATATTACCGAAATCGGTGACCGGTTTCGTTATTTAGATGTCAGAATAGTAGTCGGAGGCACGAATGGACATTGAGAAGATTCAGAGGATCATGAGGATGGATCCCGAGGAGGCGACTGAGAAACTGCTTGAGAGCGTTGAGAAGTACTACGGGGAGATACCATACATCCTGCAGTTTATGAAGGAGACTCCGGAACTGCTGGTTCCGAAGATTCTCTACGACAGCGCGATCATACGGGAGTTCAAACGTCTCGACCCGAAGACGGTTGAACTGATCTCGATAGGCGTGTCTGCTGCGATCAGGTGCGACCACTGCTTGAGAATGCATGTCCGCATCGCAGAGAAACTCGGGTTATCGAAGGAAGAGATCTTCGATGCAATCCTGATCGCTGGCACGCTATCGAACGCGACCGTGCTCGCTTATGCCACGCGGGTGCTGGACTCGGAGACCGGAACCGAGCGCGGGTCAAGGTCCGGCTGCGCTGTCTGCGATGTTGGGCGTGGTAGCTGCGACGGCGATGAGGAATCCGGTAAGTGAGAACTGGCAAATGTTACGAATGTCAGCAGGAACTATTTCGCTAATTTTGATCCGCGGTCTCGAAGCAGGTGATCCGCAAGCACGATAGCAACCATCGCTTCTGCAACAGGAACCATTCTGGGCGGGATCGTCGGATCGTGCCGCCCCTGTATCGTGATCGTGGTCTCGCTCATCGTCCTGATATCCGCGGTCTTCTGCGGACTTGCGATGGACGGCGTCGGTTTCACCGCGATCCTGCACACGATCGGCGCGCCTGTGGAGAGCCCGCCAAGAATGCCGCCCGCGTTGTTCGTCTCTGGAACTACGGTTCCATCCGCTAACGCCGAAGGCGTCGACGCCCGGGACGTAGAATTTTTCACGGGCGTTACCAGAAACGCATCGTTCATCTCGCTGCCCCGCATGGTGGCGCACCTGAAACCCGCTCCTATCTCGACGCCTTTCACTGCGCCGATGCTCATCAACGCTTTCGCAAGGTCTCCGTCCAGCTTGTCAAAGACCGGCTCCCCGATGCCAGCAGGCACACCTGTTGCTATTATCTCTACGATGCCGCCGATGCTGTCTTTCTGTTCACGCGCCTTTCCGATCAGCTCGACCATCCGCGCCGCTGCATCCGGGTCGGCGCACCGAACCGGCGTCTCTTCGATCCGTTTCCTGATCTCTGGCGGCGTCATCTCACATTCGCATGCCCGGATGCCGCCGAGTTCAGTGACATGTGCAACCACATCGATGCCGGCCTCTACAAGCATCTTCTTTGCAACAGCGCCTGCGGCAACCCTTCCCACGGTCTCTCGCGCTGATGCACGCCCGCCGCCGCGGTAGTCCCTGATCCCGTACTTGACCTCATACGGATAATCCGCGTGCCCGGGACGCGGTGTGTCCTTGAGTCTCTCATAGGGGGACGAATCGACGTTCCGGTTCCAGACGATCATCGATATCGGCGTTCCGGTAGTAAACCCCTCAAATACGCCTGAAAGAATCTCGACAGCGTCCTCTTCCTTGCGAGGCGTTGCAATCTCGCTCTGCCCGGGGCGGCGGCGGTCAAGTTCCTTCTGGACGTCTGCTTCAGAGAGAGGCATCTTTGACGGGCAGCCATCGACGACGACGCCGATTGCAGGTCCATGACTCTCGCCCCACGTTGTTACGCGGAATACTGTTCCGAATGTGTTTCCTGACATTTATTAGCCCTCAACACGCTGCTCCACAATGAATTATAGGATCTTCGTGTTTCTTTTCACCGCCCGTAAACCCTACTTCTTTTATCTACTCTGAAAATCAAGATTGCTTCATCTTCTGGAATGATCCTATAAAGCACCCTGAAATCTCCAACTCTGATCCTGTAAACATCCTTTTCCCCTTTTAATTTCTTGTTTTGAAAACTCTTTCTTTGCTGCTTTTCTTTAATTTGATAGAAACTTCGGGGATCTTGTTCCAAATTCTGTCTTCATAACTTAAGAATCCTCTCAGCAGCTTCTAAAGACGTCGTTTTGCCTGTAGAATACTCTCTCGTAGTTTCGTTTAAATCTACTTTCTCGTCTTCGCTTAATATGAGCACGTATCCAGATAACATCTCTTCCACATTCTTGTTCTCTTATCAATTCATTCAGACTTTTATCGATGGTTCCCAACATTTGCTGGATTTCGCCACTCATGACCTCTTCCAACTCATAAGATAAATTCCATGTTGTTCATTCTACCGTGTACTTCAACAAGTTCACCGTGGCAAGTCAACAGCGATACCGTATGCACACCAAATAGACCACATCGCCTCATGCATTGTGGTCAATGCCGCCATAATACTTAAATCTGACCGAACCCGGTGCGCATAAACCTGATCCGTCTTTGCTGCCACGCCTGCACCCAATTCAATAATACTCGAGTCCTCTCGCAGTAAGTTCCCGCCGCTTCTTCTCCATGAAACCATACACAACAGAGTGTGGTGCACCATCGATCAGCATATCGACTGCGGTCTTTGCAACATGCACCTGCTCAGGATACCCGATGATCGCCACGGTCTTTCCGTAG
>CBDAFH010000105.1:0-8817 GCA_965195165.1 uncultured ANME-2 cluster archaeon
ATCACACCCTGCATTCGCAGCCCCGCTCTCTCAAGATTCGGATCTGTTCCTCATAAGTTGCAACGAATTCGGTCTGTACGGATTCTCCTGTCGCAAGTTCCGGATCCATTGGCGTATGATGCTTATACCCTCTCGCCGCCATCTCTGTAACCAGTTCCTCATGCCGGAGGTACAGTGCCTTGAGCCGCCCCCTCCACCGCATGATCTCCGGATGGTTCGAATACGCTTTCTTGTTGTTGGTTATTATCGACCACACGGCATGGATTTCCCTGTGCTCGCCGAGCAGATGATTGCGGCACATCCGATCAGGAGGCACGTCCCATATCCTCATACAGAGACCCCCTGACCGATTTTACGGTATTTAAGACTCCGATTCATGATTTATCAGCACCTCTTCACCCTTTGTACACCTCTGCGACCACCTCACGTATCCGGTCCGCGGTCTTCGGTCCGACCAGCTCCACCGCCATCAGTTCCTCACGGCTCGCCCCCATCACCGCGGCAACCGTTCCAAAATGCTTTAGCAGATTCTTCGCAACGACGGGACCGATATTTGAGATTGCTGAGACGACATACTCCTGCTGCTGTGGAAGCATCATCGCAGACCGTTTGCCGTGCATCACGACCTTCCGCCCGTGATCCTGCTGCTCTCTTCTCGCAATCGCTGCAATCATCAGCGCGGTATCCTCTGCGTCCTTGCTCATGAGGATCGGCACGCCAAAATCGATCGCTATAGCCGTGAGTGCGCCGCGTACAGCATTCGGATGGATCTGTCTCTGCCCGTAAAGGTCGCCCCCCTCGATGATCAGCACAGGTTTGTCAAACGTCCGTGCAAGATCCGAGATCTGCCCGAACAACTCACGCCGTCCGCTGATCAGCGAACTGATAAAATCGCTTGTCGTCTTCCGCTCGACACAGACACGATCGCTCAAAAGATAGTCCCCGATCTCAAGCGTCCGCATGACCACCTCAACCCCCGCATCCTCAATGATCTGCGATACGCCGGACCTGATCTCCCTGTGGTCGATGTATGCGACCAGACCATCCCCTGAAAACTCTGCCAGCTGCTTCTGCTCGATTGCGGGCTCCCTAATCGGTCTCGACATCGACATCGGGACCGACTTCGACTTCGACCGCGATCCGCTCATATTTGCGATCGTTGCGAGCATCTTCGCCTCTTTGCGTGCGCTGATCCAGTATGCCGCCTCATCCCGTGATCCTTTCGCAATCAAAACAACGATACTTCCCGTGCGCTTCCTGCCGGTTCTCCCTTTCCGCTGGATCGTGCGTATCTCTGACGGAACCGGCTCATAGAAGAGGACAAGGTCTGTCGATGGAATATCAAGACCTTCCTCTGCAACCGATGTCGCCACGAGTGTGTTGTACTCTCCTGACCTGAATTTGCCAATGATCTCGGTCTGCTGCTTCTGGGTCAAGCCTTTGTCTTTGTATTTGCTTGCCTGCCCGACGAACCTGACCGCAGAAACCCCGTCCACCTCAGAAAGTGCCTTTGTCACCATCTCCGCGCTGTCACGGAAGTTTGTGAAGACGATCACCCTTGAATCAAGGCTGCCTCGCAGTTGATCAGCAACGATCCTCCGAACCGCATCCAGTTTCGGATGCTCTTCGCTGCACGAGTCAAGCATCGCAATCGCACAGCGCATATCAGGATCCATGGCAAGACGCTTTGATGCCTTGCTCCCGCTTCCGGATCGCGCCTCCGCATTCAGGCGGTCAAAGTACCGTCGAAGTGCCTCCACCCCTTGCGTCTCCCCGAGTTCGATCGCATGGCTGATCTTAAAGATCTCGGCAAGAACCGAGATTGCGGAGAACGAATCCCTGTCGCCCCCTTCGGCGACCTCTACATGGAGTCTGCTCTGCAGGTCAAGCAGTTCCCGCTTCGACGAATCCGGCGAGACGTAAAAGCCAAGATCCGCAAGTTTCGAGGACCGATCCGTAAGCACCTTCAGAAGTACCTGTTTTAACTCCTTAATCTCAGAAGGTATATCGACACGCACCCACTCGATGTCCCGGTCATGTAAGTAAGGGATCACATCGGAATCGGTCTCGCTTTTTACCTCCACGCACTCGATATGGAGATTCTCGCAGACATCGGCGATCGTCTCGGGATTGCTTCCCGGACTTGCGGTTATGCCAAGCACGAGCCGCGACTTTGCATCTGCTCCGGCTCCAGCCCCTACCCCCTCATCGACATCCGCCCCGGCACCCACACCGAGATCCTCGAAATACCGCTTTGCGATGTATACATAAGCATATCTGCCGACAGCACGGTGCGCCTCATCAAATGTGATGTGCACCACCTCATGAAGATCGATGCGCCTTGCACGGAGATCGTTCTCGATGACCTGCGGCGTAGAGACGATGACCTGCGAGTCTTTCCAGAGTTCTGCCCGCTTTTCAGGCGGGATGCTTCCTGTAAACGTTGCAACCGTACAACTGGGAAGCGCCTGCCTGAAAAAATCGGAATGCTGCTCCACAAGCGGCTTTGTAGGCGAAAGGATCAATACCTTACCCCCGAGATCATTTAACCGTGCAACGATCACCATGAGCGCAACGATCGTCTTTCCAAGCCCTGTCGGCAGCACAGCCAGGCACGAACTTTTCAGCGCAGATGAAGCGACAGAGAGCTGGTACAGCCGCTGCTCGATCATATCCTTCCGGATCAGCGGATGCGAGATGTACTTGCTCATTGTACTAACGTTGTAATCCCTCGCTTATAGATATGCGGCATGACACTGCTACTTACAGCGAGAGGTTGTTACGCCATCCAACCTATGAAAGAAAACTTAAATATTAGTGATGAAATACCAATGTGTTTTTCTTGACCATGCTTGAGCGAACATTTATATGACGACTGATGAAGAGTTCTACAATGAGTGATGAAACGAACGATGACCTGCTCGGTGGAATTGAGATCGCGTCCACAAAGGATCTTGAGGTTCCGCCGCTCTTGATCGATCAGGTGATCGGGCAGGAACATGCCAGCGAGATTATCAAGAAGGCGGCGCAGCAGCGAAGGCATGTGATGCTGATCGGGACCCCCGGCACTGGCAAATCTATGCTGGCTCAGGCGATGGCTGAACTACTTCCAAAAGAGGAATTAAAGGACATACTCATCTATCACAATCCAGAGGATTCGAACAACCCAAGAATTCGAGAGGTAAGGGCCGGGAAAGGAATACAGATCATCAATGCCCATAAAATTGAAGCTCAGCGGAAAGCACAGTTAAAAAATACGATCCTGATGGTCGTCGGCTTTGCGATCCTTCTTTATGCCGCATCTCTCGGCGGCATGGCCCTGTTATGGGGGATTCTCGCTGTTCTGTTGATTATGGTCATCGGCAGGCAGTTTGTACAGGGCGATAAAGCAATCATACCAAAACTGATCGTGAACAATGCAAATAAGGACATAGCACCGTTCATGGACGCTACCGGCGCACATTCAGGCGCACTATTAGGCGATGTCCGGCACGACCCGTTCCAGTCTGGCGGACTCGAGACGCCGTCCCATGACCGGGTCGAGGCAGGGGACATCCACAAGGCGCACAAAGGGGTTCTATTCATCGATGAGATCAATATCCTGCGCCCGGAATCCCAGCAGAGTCTACTCACAGCACTGCAGGAGCGGGAGTACGCAATCACAGGGCAGTCCGAACGGAGTTCAGGCGCACTCGTCAAGACGTATCCGGTGCCATGCAGCTTTATCATGGTTGCGGCAGGGAATCTGGACGCTATGGAGGGTATGCATCCTGCACTGCGTTCCCGGGTCAAGGGATACGGCTATGAGATTTATATGCGTGATTCGATGGACGATACTCCGGAAAACCGGAGGAAGATCGTTCGATTCGTTGCACAGGAGGTTGAGAAGGACGGAAAGATTCCTCACTTCAATAAGGATGCTGTGCAAGAGGTTTTACGAGAGGCAAGGAGGCGTTCCGGAAGAAAAGGTCATCTTACGCTGAAATTACGCGACCTCGGCGGTCTTGTCCGGGTGTCCGGCGATGTCGCCCATGCAGCGGGCGCGCAAGAGGTGACCGCAGCACACGTCCTCACTGCAAAGCAGATGTCAAGATCGGTTGAACAGCAGCTTGCAGACCAGTATCTGGAGCAGCGCATGGACTACCGGATGTATCACAAGAAGGGCGCGGAGATCGGCAGGGTGAACGGGCTTGCTATCATGGGCGGCGATTCAGGGATCGTTCTCCCGATCATGGCAGAAGTGACACCAGCGCTATCCAAACACGAAGGCAAGTTGATCGCGACAGGAATGCTCAAGGATATCGCAAAAGAAGCTGTCCAGAACGTGTCAGCACTCATCAAAAAGATTACAGGTAGGGATACCGCGAACATGGACATCCATGTCCAGTTCATCGGCACTTACGAGGGCGTGGAAGGCGATAGCGCATCGATTTCCATTGCAACCGCGGTGATATCAGCATTCGAAGGCATCCCGATCGACCAGTCCGTCGCAATGACCGGCTCGCTCTCTGTGCGGGGTGACGTGCTACCGGTCGGAGGCGTCACATACAAGATCGAGGCTGCGGCGCAGGCTGGCATCAAGACCGTGATCATACCGAAAGCGAACGAGGACGATGTCCTGATCGAGGATAAGTACCGTGATATGATAACGATCGTGCCGGTCTCAAAGATCACTGAGGTGCTCGAGTTGAGTCTTGTCGGAAAGGAGAAGGACGGCTTACTCGAGACGATCAAGCGGTTCTCGAAGAAGGTGAGCATCCCGATCCCTGATATCAACCTGCCAGCCCCTTCTTATGGCGCTGGCGCTTCGCGATGAACCGTATAAGCGGTTTGATGTGAGAGAATAAGAGAATGGAGCAACTATCGGTAAGCGAGCGGGAGAAACTGTTGCACGGGTTGCACGGATACATGGCATGGGTCGGTGCTGAGATCCCGGACGTATTTGAGATCGATGGAACAGAGATTCCGCTTCACGAAGTGGTCTGGCGGCTCATCAACAAGAAAGAACTGACAGAAGCGGAGACTGCCGGGATCGAGTCGCTGATCCATGCTCTTGAGGCGAAGGAGATGTGCGACGAAACCGCTCTTGCGAAGGAAACTATCACGAGAGAAGAGGCGGAAGACCTGTACAATGAAGCATCCGGTCTTTTGCGTGCGATCATGGACCTGAAAGGGATCGAGAACGGAGCACATCCTGACAAGGATGTCCGCAGGAAGATATTGCAGAAGAAGATCAGCGACGCCCAGGGTCTGCTCAAATTCGTGGATGACGTGGTGTAGGCGGCGTTTTCGGCGGTGGAAAAGGTCTCGTATCTTGCGGTGGGCGGTGGTGCCGACCAATCTGTCTTCGGCAGGGATCACAAATCCCCCCGGATTTCGACCCTATCCACCTACCTGTTGTGATAGTCGATCAGTCTCAGAATCCCGCGCAGCGTGTAGACCTCCCTTGCACTCAGTTCTGCCCGCCCCAGTATCCGCCTCGTCATCAGCGCGGTCTTCTGCCTCTTGTGCTCGGGATAGCCGAGATCGCAGAGCATGGTCTCGATGTGGTCGTACAGCAGATCGAGATCGCGCCGATCCGCAAGCAAGACACCCCCGATCTCGAGGTCACACAACTCATAAAGCACCACTGCGACAGCGTGCGAGAGATTCATGATCGGGTACTCTTCGCTGGTCGGGATGCTTATCAGGAGGTCGCAGATCTTCAGTTCTTCATTCGTGAGTCCGTCATTCTCTCTTCCGAATACGATAGACACGGTTCCTGCCCTGCCGCTTAATTTCTCGCGCACCTCGCCCGGCGAATGCGCAGGCATCCGGACGTGCCTTCCAGCGGTCTCCCCGCGCATACCGGTCGTTCCGATGATGAGATCGGAACCTGCGATTGCTTCACCGAGTGTTTCGCAGATCGATGCACCATTTAGTATGTCCCGTGCGTGCTGTGCCATCATCCACGCCTCAGAACCGATCGGGCAGGGATTCACGAGCACCAGATCCCGAAACCCGAAGTTCTTGAGAACGCGGGCAGTTGACCCAATGTTTCCCTCGTAGAGTGGCTCATTAAGGATGATTCGTATGTGTATGTCGTGCTTGACAGGTGCGTCTGCGTCGTGGTTATTTCTGTGCATGGTTGGGTGTTGCCTGCAACTCCTGTCCGGAGTGTCTGATGTACATGATACGGGTCGCAACAAGCGTATTATCTTTTGTGTTTGCAAAGGGCTGCCAACTCGGCAAAACCCCGGCACTACGATAACCCGGCCACCCTCTGCAAGGATTAATAATATATGCAATCATATCCTGTTATATTATCGGAGGAAATTTACATGTTTAAGGCAATCATCAGTGCAGAGGTATTGCAGGATGCGATCAAAGCGGTGTCAGCAGTCGTCGACGAGGCGCGATTCGAGATCGCTCCGGAGGGTTTGTTGGCACGTGCAGTCGATCCTGCAAACGCGGCAATGGTCTCGCTCGAATTATCCAACGATGCGTTCACACTCTTTGAGGGGACAGAGGGTGAAATTGGTATCGACCTGAGTAGATTTGTTGAAATTCTTGGAATGGCGGACAGAAGCGGGGAGGTCGAACTTGAGCTGGATCCTGATACGCATAAACTCGATATCAGCATGAGCGGGCTTTCGTACACCTTATCCCTTCTCGACCCGTCCACCATGCGAAAGGCGCCATCGGTGCCTGCGCTTGATCTTCCAGCGGAGATTGCGGTTTCGGGTAGCGTCTTTAAGCGGATGATCAAGGCGGCTGAGATGGTGAGCGACCACATGAGCATGGGTGTGCACGACGGCGTATTCTTCATGGAAGCGACTGGCGACACCGATCATGTCAGACTCGATCTGACCGGCTCGGACCTGATCCGCATCTCTCCCGCTGAGGTCAAGTCGCTCTACTCACTGGATTATCTTACTGATATCAGCAAGGGCGTTGGTGGTGCAGGCGAGATTGTCATCGGCCTGGGGCGTGATCTCCCGGTGGTCATCAAATTTGAACCCACCAGCTGTAAGAGCGGCGACTGTAAGGTCAAGTACGTCCTCGCACCGAGAATCGAATCCGATTGATCAACAATGACAAACCCCACCATAACGCGAATAAAGGGCGATCAGGCGCTGACATTCACAAGCGATATCACCATCCATATCTTGCAGGATATCGAACTGGACTCCCCTATCTTAATCGAGGGACTGCCCGGCGTTGGGCATGTCGGCAAACTGGTTGCCGAGCACCTGATCGATGAACTCCATGCAGAGCGGATCATCGATATCTACTCCACCCATCTGCCGCCGCAGGTGATTGCGCTTGAGGATAACACGGTCAGACTGTCCCGGAATGAGTTGTATGCGCACCATACGGAGGATGGGGACGATCTGCTAATTCTGGTTGGGGATTACCAGAGCGTGACAAACGAAGGGCACTACATTCTTTGCGATGCGTTTCTGGACATCGCGCAGCAGCTTGGCGTATCCCGGATCTACACGCTCGGCGGTTATGCGACCTACCAGCTGGAGGATGCGGACAGAGTGGTCGGTGCGGTCAACAATCCTGACCTGATCGAAGAATTGTCCGGATACGGCGTCGAATTTCAGGAGAACGAGCCGTGGGGCGGGATCGTCGGTATTTCAGGGATTATGCTTGCGATGAGTGAAGCAAGAGGTATCGATGCGGCATGCCTGATGGGGATCACCTCGGGGTATCTCGTCGATCCGAAGAGTTCGCAGGCGGTGCTGCGTGTGCTCAGTCAGGCGCTCGGCATCGAGGTGGACACGCAGGCGCTCGATGAACACGCCGCAGAGATGGAGAAGGTCGTTGCGAAACTGCAGGAGATGCAGCAGATGCAGGAATCGATGAACCGGGGCGACGAAGACCTGCGATATATTGGATGATACGACTCGATCAGCCCCAATCCCGCGAGCCGATATGGGGGCTGCCGGGGAATGTCTGGAATCGTAAAAGCAGAAATCTATTTCGATGGATGAAGCCGATCATGGCATGCCCGAGTTCGCAGCTCAAGCGAGCAGGTCTTTTGCCACAGCACAATACACGTGTCCACTTCAAAAAGTATGGTAAAACTCATCTTCAGTCTTTCTGAAAGATATGCATAAAAACCTCAATCTGTGTTCATCAGTGTTAATCTGTGGCTAAAAGCCATATCAGCCACAGATTAACACGGATTACACTGATTTAAGGCAACATCTGCGTAAATTTATGAAATCTGCATCTACGATAATTATCATAAATCACCGATTTTTTAGATAGTGCCTCGGTTACCACTTAATTTGAAGCGGATACCAATATACCTTGCTTGAGTGGATGCCTATATCCACATCCATATCTTCCATCTGATCTTCGTAGTCGGCAGTGCTGTGGGTGTCCCAGAACGCCCAAAACTCTTCGAGCGAACCGAAGTCCTCTGGTAACGGGTCACGTTGGGTGGCTTGTTTCTTATTTTCTGGAATAACTCTTTCTCTCTTTTTCGTCCATGTCGCGAGCACTTAAGAATAGTGCTTTATTCGTCCGTTTGTGGCTGAAAAACACTGTCAAATAACGTCCGGCTTCTGTCTGCCCAAATACCCTATAAACATCCTCTCCACAGAAGTGCCCTCTGTGCATCTTTTTGACCTTTGGCTTGTTGGTAAAGACTTCCTCGACATCGGTTGGCGGTCTACCAGGCCCCCATTTTCTGGGCGGCGTTCGTTCTTTTATTCGTTTATCGGCAAGATCTACAAGATCCCGTATGTTATTTAGATAATTGACCATCTCGTATATCTGCGCCTGATCATATTGTGCCCAGTCGGTTTTCACCGGCTCTTT
>CBDAFH010000106.1:0-8644 GCA_965195165.1 uncultured ANME-2 cluster archaeon
TTAAATTTGAGCAATCATGGGGCGACCCGAGCGGATCGATATGGTCACTCGCTCTCCGCATCCGGGAACTCGACGGGACTCTCTATTGTTTTCGGCGATCTGCTCTGGCATCGGGTATCAGTTTCATCTCGTCCTAATAAAATGCCTCTACTGCCCTGCGAAGCGTTTCCGGAATCTCCAGCGTCGTTAGCTGGTCGAGCCCCACCGTCGAATCAAGCGTTAGCGGCGTTATGGAGATGTGGTGCTGTGCGAGAGCATGTACGTCGGTGCCGGGTTCGTCATCCTGCATGAGATCGCCATTGATCCAGTAATACGGACGCCCCCGCGGGTCATGGCGCTTCTCAACAGCGGTCTTAAATATCTTTCTCGACAGTCTTGTGATCTCGATCTCGGTATCAAGGGGTGCGTTTCTCGGGATGTTGACATTGAGCACATCCACGCCATCCGGAAAACCCTTTTTAAGCGCGTGTTTTGCAATCCTTTCGACCAGATCAATCCCCGCATCGAAATCGTACTCATAATGCCTGAGATCGTCGAACTTGTCGCCCTGATCCACCACCTGAATCGATGCTGCTATCGTTGGGATGCCATAGCTGGCAGCCTCAAGCGCAGCACCGATCGTGCCAGATGTGGTCACTGTGTCGGTGCTGATGTTCTCGCCAATATTAAACCCGGATACGCAGAGATCAGGGAGCCGGTCCATGATAGCAAAGATCGCAAGGATCACGGAATCGGCAGGCGTTCCCGCGACCGCATAAGCCTCGAACGCGTCCAGTTTGATCTCAGAGAATCTCAGGGGCTCGAAGACCGACACCGATCTCCCGACACCTGATTTCTGCATCGATGGCGCCACGACTCTAACGTTTCCGAGATCGCGGACGCTCCTGTATGCTGCCCTGATGCCTGACGAGTACACGCTGTCGTCGTTTGTAACGAGTATGGATGTCATATTATCGGTATCCGACGTACGAACTCGGCTCCTTTGCAGGCACACCGCCCTTGAACTTCTCCTGCACCCGCTGGTAATGATCTGTGAGATCAGAGCTTACGGTTGGTCTTATCTTCTGCAAAGCCTCCTCGAAATGCCGCATCTCGATCTGATCGAGGTCCTCACGCATCGCAAGCATAGCAGACTCCCTGCAGAGCGATTCGAGATCGGAGCCGACATAACCCTCTGTTATATCAGCGAGTTCAGTGAGATCCACATTCATTAGCGGCATCTCCTTGGTATGGATCCGTAGGATAGCCTCTCTCCCGGACTTCGTTGGCACCCCTGCATACACGAGTCGGTCAAACCTCCCTGACCTGATAAGCGCAGGATCGACGATGTCGGGGCGGTTGGTGGCAGCAACCACTATCACCGCCTTGAGCGTCTGGAGCCCGTCCAGTTCGGTCAAGAGCTGGTTTAGCACGCGGTCAGTGACCCTTGATGAATCCATCCCGCGAATCGGTGCGAGCGCGTCCAGCTCGTCGAAGAATATGATGGCAGGCGCAACCTGTTTTGCCTTTTTAAACGTCTCCCGAATCGCTTTCTCGGATTCCCCGACCCACTTCGAGAGCAGTTGTGGACCGCTTATGCTGATGAAATTGGCATTTGATTCGTTTGCAGCAGCCTTTGCAAGCAAGGTCTTTCCTGTTCCGGGGGGGCCGTACAAGAGGATACCTTTCGGCGGCGTTATGCCCATCTTCTCGAAACGTCCCGGATTCTTAAGCGGCCATTCGATCACTTCCTGAAGTTCCTGCCGTACCGCATCCATTCCTCCGACGTCAGCCCATGTAACGTGCGGAATCTCGACAAGAACCTCACGCATCGCAGACGGCTCGATCTCACGCAGCGCCTCCTCGAAATCCGCGCCTGTAACGATTATCCCGTCCAGTACCTCCTTTGAAATCTCCTCGTCGTCAAGATTGATCTCTGGTAGATACCTGCGCAGCGCTTTCATGGCAGACTCTCTCGTCAGCGATGAGAGGTCTGCGCCAACGAAGCCGTGGGTATTCTCTGCAATCTCATATATATCCACATCACCGGGAAGGTATATGTTCAGCTCGCCGTTCCCCTTTTTAACGTCCAGGTCACGGATTTCGCCATCGCTGATTTTTAAGGTTGCTTTTTCCTCTTTCTCATCGATCATTATTTCGACTGAGTTTTCACCCTTAACGATGCGGATGGTTTTGTCGTCATCGGATTTGCGGATTTCCGCACCTTCCGTCCAGTCGATCTCGTGATCGTCCGTGAGGTGCCTTAAGAGTCTCTCGTTATCGTTTCCCGGGACGTTATCCCAGCTGAATAAGTGCCTGGAAAAAGGCATCCCGCGTACGTGAATCTGCAGGATTTCGATACGGTCTTCCATATCCGGAACGCCGATCTCGACCTCCCTGTCAAATCTCCCCGGGCGGCGGAGTGCAGGATCGATCGCATTCACCCGGTTTGTTGCCGCGATCACAGCAACCTGACCGCGCTCCTCGAGACCGTCCATCAATGACAGCAACTGGGCAACCACTCTCCGTTCCACCTCTCCGTAAACGTCCTCTCGTTTCGGGGCAATCGAATCGATCTCATCGATGAAAATAATTGAAGGCGACTTCTCTTCCGCTTCCTCAAAAATATCCCGCAGCCGCTGCTCACTCTCTCCGTAATACTTGCCCATAACCTCAGGTCCTGCGAGGTATATGAAATGAGCGCCGGATTCGTTTGCAACCGCCTTCGCAATCAATGTTTTCCCGGTTCCGGGCGGTCCATACATCAGTATCCCCTTCGGAGGATCGATGCCCAGTTTCTGGAAAACTTCGGGATGTTTCATCGGCAGTTCGATCATCTCACGCACCCGGTCGACCTCATTATGAAGCCCCCCGATGTCCTCGTACGTGGTGCCGGTACCTTTCGCAGAGTCAAACCCGACGACCGGTTTTTCGAGCAGCACGATCTCGGTCTGTTTGTCCACCAGCACCATCCCTTCCGGTACCGTCTCGGTCACAATGAGCGGCAGCATCTGCCCCCCAAACGGGGACTGCGTCGTCAGGATGGGGGTGATATCACCGAGCAGGATGGGGCGCTTGAACGTCTGCTGCTTCACGACCGCCTCGGCATCAGGACCGAACTGGACCTCCGAACCCTGCGGCGGGGCAAAAACCACTCGTTCGGCATCTTTTATGGGTGCACGCCTGATCTTCACCCGTTCCCCGATCCCACTGCCAGCGTTCTGGCGCACATAACTGTCGATCCGTATCGTCTCTTGCCCCCAGTCCTGCCGATCAGCGCGCCAGACCTTCGCACCGGTCACCCTCCTGCCTTCGATCTCGATGATGTCGCCAGGCGACAATTGAAGCGTCTGAAGGACGTAGGGATCGAGGCGTGCCATCCCCCTTCCCGCATCCTTCGGATACGCCTTTACAACTGTTAATTGAATTTCGTTCATGAATGTCCGCCTGTTAGATTTGGATTTATGTTCTGATATATCTGTCTGGATTTGCTATAAAGGTTACATGACACTGCTGAATTCTCTATTGAACTCACCATGTCATTAAATTTCCTTAGATTTTAACGCAAGCGTCGGCGGCAGAGCCGTTACCGCAGAGGGTCAGATAAATCTTAAAACTCTGCCTCTCTGCGCGCTCCACGGTAATAAATCACGATTTTCAGGCGGTGCCGGTAAAGGAAGTGATGGGGCTGGTGCGATTCGAACACACGATCGACGGGTCTCTCCGAACCCTCGAAGGTCGAGGAGGGCACATCAGTGCTCCAACGGCTCATCATACGCCCGCCCCGTCGGGAAGGCGTCAGTAGACCCGTTGTTCATCATTTATCCGCTGGAGCCCGTCGCCATACCTGGCTAGGCCACAGCCCCTGTGGGCCCGATGCGATTCGAACGCATGATCCCCGCCGTGTAAAGGCGGTGTCATAACCGACTAGACCACGGGCCCTGCATCATGATCAAGTGATGTTATGCCTCATAAAATATTCGGTCATGCTGGAGTATCGCGGCTGGTGGCACCGATAGCATAACGCCTACCGATTCCGGTGCGCATCCACGTTTCCGCTTTCCCGGGACATCCCCTTATCCAGTTCCTTATGCGCCTGCTTTGCTCCGGTGTACGCAACAATCCCGTGCTCGGTGCAGAAACGAGTTAGCATCCTGTAAAAGAGCGAATGCTCCCCTGTCGTGATCACCGCATTCCTGTGCGCCAGCATCAGGATATCCGGATAACTCCCGCGGATGATCGTCTCCGCACGGATGATGTCTGCTATGCGGTCGATCTCGGCAGTATCGTCCGCACACCAGACCGGAAACTCGATCCGGCTCGGAAGATCGCCCATCCGCATGTAAAAGAATGCGATGCTGTCCCTGTGCTCTGCATACATATCGAGCACCGATGGGCCGTCTGCACCGCGGCGGTCGTCCCGGTTGCAGACAAACGCCTTTGTCCGGTCGCCCCAGTTCAGCCTGCCTGCGAACAAGACCGGATCGAAGAGTCTTTTCGTCTCGGGAAGTCCATAGATATGGCGCATCATCGTCACGACATCCCTCTGCATGCTCACGTCCACATATCCAATCACAGGATTTCCGGTCTCGTTCGATGCGTCGAGCAATCTCCTCATCGCGTCGAGATAGATCTCTTTTACGTTCGCACGTAGCGCATTGATGTGAGAGGGCACCAGCGTTCCGTCGAGCAGCAGGCAGATTCGGTCGTCGTCCATATCCGTATCCGTGTCTGTGTCTGCATCCATGCCCGTGCCCGAGCTCGTGTGCATCAGGTCGATTAAGGCATCGCATTCGAGAGCAAAGCGTCTGGCATCCACAAACTCCTTGCTGAATGCATACACCTCTGCGTCCGCAAACTCATCAGGCGTGATCAGGGTCGCGCTTGTACTTTGCGCGTACCCGGATTCTTCTGTGTGCCGGTTCCGGACACTGCCGATCTGCACGACCGCGATCGGGAGGCCATAGTTTTTATCAGGATATATCTGGCTGCCATCTGTAGATCCGACCGCAACGCCGGCAAGCACAGAGTCCACCCACTTCATGGCATCCTGCCTGCCGTTCCATGCCGCAGCCGGCAGGAATCGTCTGATGGTCGCTCCCGGCTCAAAGATCCTTGCGCCACTGTACTGCGGAAGAGCGCTATTTAAGGACGCATCTGCGGAATCCAGCTTCGGGAGTGCTTTTTTGTATTCTTCGAGTTCGCCAGAGGTCTCACGCTCGTAGTCGAGGATTGCGGATCTCCGGTCTTCGAACTCGGATGAGATGTCTGATATGTTGAGCATGGGAAACGGGCTACCTCAGTTTCGCACAGGCTCGATCACCAGCAGATCCTTCCGGTCTGCAATCTCCTTTAAGAGATCGACAGCTTCCGCAAGTTCAGACTTTCCTATCGCCTCGATGAGCATGTATGCGGATGATTCGCCTTCGATATCCGGCATCGCAATGGAGATGTCTGTAACCTCTGCAAACCCGGTGCGGTCGATGCAATCGATCGTGTCCTTGATGTCAGTATGTATGATATGCCCGATCAGTATCACGGACTCACGTTCGATCAGCGGAGTCTCATCGATACTGGCAACAGCAATGCCGCTCTTCTCGAGTTCATCGATCAGCAACTGCCGCTTGGTTTCATCGATCTCGAATACGATCTGTACCGGAATCTTACCCCTCGAGGTCCTCTGGTCGCGATGGTGCACAACGCTGATGATATTCCCGCCGAGAGCTGAGAGTGGCGTCAGTGCTGCCAGAAGCTGCCCCGGCTTATCCTGCAGTTCAAGGGTTGATGCGATTCGCATTGGTGATGTATGGTTTTTGGGTGTAATAATCTTGACGCACGCCTGGGCTACCAACTGACCGACAAAAGGTAAATACATCTGCCCGCCAATATTTCAGGCATGATCGATGCCATCACCAGACTCTTCGAATCGATACCGCATCCGGTTGCAACCATGCTCATGGCGGCGCTGCCGGTCGGGGAACTCAGGGTCGCAATCCCGGTAGCAATCGGAGTCTACGGCATGGATCCATTGACCGCCTACATCGCTGCAGTGATCGGGAATATGCTGCCGGTCGTACCACTTTTACTCTTTCTCGAATCGGTATCAAATTACCTGCGGCGGTGGGTCTTCTGGGACGTCTTCTTCAACTGGCTATTTACGCGCACGTACCACCGGCACAACGGAAAATTCGAAAGATATGGTACCATCGCGCTTCTCTTCTTCGTGGCGATTCCCCTGCCGGTCACAGGCGCATGGACCGGGTGCGCGGCAGCATTCGTATTCGGGATACAGTTCAGACACGCGTTCCTCGCCATCCTCGGAGGCGTCATGCTTGCCGGGATCATCGTTACGAGCGTCGTGCTCGGGGGCGTGGGAATCCTCGAGCTCATGTAAGGGGTTGTCACGAATCGTGCATGTTCGGGTCGGGGATCGTGATTCCCCGCGAATATCCGCGGACATTCGTTCATTTGCGAGATCGCCTGCGGAGCAGCCATCGACATCGTTTTCATCCACAACTCATACGAGTATGTTCATGAAATCTCCTGCAAAACCACAAGCAACAACAGTCTTGCCATAGCTACAAATCGAATATATCAAACTATCTATTTGTTTTTATCATCTTTTTTCCAACAGCGTTCAAATAAACACTCGAGTATTTTGTTAGGATCGTCTAACCTGCTGAATAGGTCCTCTCTGCATTTTTCAAGGAGTTTTACTCTATCTTCATCTTCGCGCTTCTTTTTGTTATAATCCTGATATAAGCGATAACCCTCAGAAATGATAATGGCGACAGGGATCCAAATTATAATGGGTATTATAATATCTGAATTTGGTACGTCTAAATTTGATACTAAAATACCCAGAAATGCAATCAGAACAACTACACATAGACTTCCGATTGCAATACATACAGTCCGAAATGTGCCAAATCCCGTCTTGATAGCATTGATCTCCCCACTCAGAAACATCACCCAATCCCAATCTGTGGGTGTAAACTGCTGATCTTCCCCATCTTTATCAGGGTCTTTTGACTTCCCAGTCATAACTTATTATTTACCGCATTAACTTTATTAATCTTTCATCTCCGATTGAACGGTCTACTTAACGCTGGCATTCGATCAAGACTCATGTATGGGATTTGGATCAACCTCGAGCACCACGCAACCTGACGCCCCTGCCTGCCAAAACTCTTTAGTAACCAGTCTTCGCATAGTCCCACCATGAAGATACTACTCATAGGCAGTGGCGGCAGGGAGCATGTGATCGCAGACGCGATCGCACGCAGCAGACAAGATCCGGAGCTCTATACGGTGATGAGCAGAAAGAATCCCGGAACCGCGAGATTGTGCAAGGACTTCCTCATCGCAGACGAGAGCGTGGACGCAGTCCTCCCGTACGCGAGATCGAAGGAGATCGATGTTGCAGTGATCGGTCCTGAAGCGCCGCTTGCGCTCGGGCTTGCCGATGCGCTCGAAGACGAGGGCATCCCGTGTCTCGGACCGCGGCTTGCTCCGGCGCAGATCGAACTTGACAAGGCATGGGCCCGGATGTTCATGCGGCGACACGGGATTAGCGGGTGTCCGGCGTTTGAGGTCTTCGAAGAGGGGGATTTCGAGGGCGCCAGCGCGTTCATCGATAAACTCGGCGATGTCGCTGTAAAGCCAACCGGTCTTACCGGGGGAAAGGGTGTCAAGGTGATGGGCGATCACTTCGAGATCGAGGGCGCGAAAGTGTACACATCCGAACTCTTGAGTACCGGATCTGTCGTCATCGAGGAGAATCTGAAGGGCGAAGAGTTTACTGTGCAGGCATTTTCAGATGGCAAGACGCTTGCGTTTGCGCCTGCTGTACAGGATCACAAACGTGCTTACGACGGGGATAAGGGACCGAATACCGGCGGCATGGGTTCTTACTCGGACGCGGGGGATATCCTGCCGTTTATGCGCGAAGAAGATTACGAGGAAGCAAAGGCGATCATGCGCGATACCATAAAAGGGATCAAAGAGGACGTCGGCGCGTACAAAGGCATATTGTACGGCCAGTTCATGATAACAGCGAAAGGGATTAAGGTAATCGAGTTTAACGCACGGTTCGGCGATCCCGAGGTGATGAACGTCCTCCCGCTGCTCCGCACCGATTTCGTGGACATCCTCTCAGCGGTTGCAGATGAGACGCTCTCTGATCTGGATGTAGAATTCAATCGGCTCGCAACAGTCTGCAAGTACGCAGTTCCGGAAGGTTATCCGGAAAACCCTGTAAAAGACACTGTTGTCGAGATAGGCGATATCGGAGCTGCCACGTTCTTCTATTCGAGCGTGTACGAGCAGGACGGGGTCGTGTACACCACAGGATCACGCGCGATTGCCGTTGTCGGGGCTGCGCAGACGATAGCGGAGGCAGAGAAGATCGCATCTCACGGGCTTACCGGAATACGCGGCGATCTGGTTGCGAGATCTGACATCGGGACCGCGGCACTGATCGATAAGCGGATCCGGCATGTAGCAGAAATGCGCGGTTCATGATGCTGCGGTGTTAACATTCTCAAGACGGAGCATCGATGTCTTCGACATTAATCGAGTTCCTCGCATAGATCGGAAGAGCACACGTCTGAACTCCAGTCATATGTCAGAATCTCGTATGCCGTCTTCTGCTTGAAAAAAAAAA
>CBDAFH010000107.1:0-6746 GCA_965195165.1 uncultured ANME-2 cluster archaeon
TATGATAGTGACTGGTATTTCATCGTATTTTGGAATGACTACGGCTCTTTTTGCACCCACGTGGTGAAATATTAAATGATCCCCTTTCTGCCTAACAAAGACGCAACCGCATTTCTCGAAGATTTTAACCTGTGTTTGCCAGTTTGTGGGCCTTATTTTCATCACAAAGCCCCGACAGAGATCGATAGCTCTTCGAATCCCACGATCTTCTTCTCTGTTTCCAGTACCTCATCCTCTACAGTATAGCCGGCTTCTACCAAAAAATCTTTCAACGTCCCGAGCTTGGCTGTTTCTTCCAGTTGTATCACTATAACTTCCCCCAAATTCTTCTTTGCCTCTTCAGGCGTATGTCCGCAACTCGCAACATCTAATTCCGGGCAATATGCTGTGAACATCCCCCCTTCTTTCCACACTTCAACGGTAGTGATTATCTTTTTCATGGTTGTCCATTACCGCTTAGTGAGGTGCTGTATTGAAATTTTCGCTTTGCCCAATCATCATCCGGAACCACATCACCCGCCAAATCGAACCAAGCTCCACGTCACAGATGCAGGTTCATCAGACCCTGTGCGGCATCTCCGCACCATCAGGTATCGAGTGGATATACCGCTTCCGAAACTCGGGGTTTCGCATCATGCAGTAGTCGGCAGATCCTTTGTACGCAGGATGCTTCCCGATCCGCTTCCATATATCGCCAAGTGGCTCCTCCCGCACATTCCCAAACGATAGCGGCGTATACGCACACGGCAGAACATCGCCTGCCGCGGTCACATGCATCCACCGCCTGCCGGCAAAGCAGCCGAAGAGATCAGGTCCCATGAAATACGGAAACGCAGTGACCCTGGGACCATCCGGCTGCCGGTTAATCCTTTTCTGGAAATTCGTGAGTCTGGTAACATCGTTTTTTGTGATCACCTCGTCCTCGTGGTCCATCCACCTGCCAACAGCGATGATCTCATAGATCGAGAGCTCGTGCACTCCGAGATCGCAGGCAAGCGAATAGAATTCATCCAGACTGTCGATGTTTGTAGGTGACACCACCACGAACATATCGACAAGCATTTCCGCAGAAAGCGCGTTTTTAATGCCGGTTATAGCATCATCGAATGCACCGGCACGCCCCCGCATCCTGTCGTGTTCTGTCGCGTCCGCACCATCGAGACTGACCCGGACCGCATACATGCCAGCGCTCTTCAGTGCGTGCGCCATCTCTTCGGAAAGCCCGTAACCGGACGTAAACGAGGTCGCAATCGCCCGCTCCTTGTCGACATGCGCAACCATCTGCGGGAGGTCCTTCCTCATCATCGGCTCGCCGCCGTCGAAGGAGATCAGGTATGTACCGAGATCAAGTGCCTGATCGATCACACTCTCGATCTCATCGCGCTTTAGTTCCTCACCCCCCGCTATGTCTGATGCGCCGCAGTGGATGCAGTTGTTCGGGCATCGCATCGTGATCCCGATGGAAGTCTGGTCAGGCACCCGCTTCGTAAGCAGTGCGCCCATCTCTGCTGATATCATCCGGTCAAACGGCGTGCTCGGTATCGGGGGAACCCATGTCGAGAAGATGAGTTCCTCGTCATCGCTCCGGATCGGTTTTTCGTCTGCAAAGACCCGGTTTATCTTCTTTAGAACCAGTTTCGCAGGCAGGGAGAGCGCACCCCCTGCATCGAGCCGCACCTTGTTGTCATGAACAGAGACGTTCAGTTTCAGGAGGGGGTTTTCGTAAACACGCATTGTGGTTATTGCACACACTATTGCAGGTTAAGTCTTTTCGTAGGAAGCGGGCGGACGTTCTAACATATATTATTGAAAGGAATGGGGCGCAGGGGGCAGCGCAATCTTCGCATTTTAATGCGGAGTAAGCCACCCCGCACAACGAGAATCGATAATTGCATAATCAGGTTGGACGAGATGTGGAATAAACTTATAAATAACTCTGGAATCGGGTTGCACCGCGCACGAAAAGAAGCTATGAGATGGGTTGTGCACACCCGCAGCGTGTTAACATGCGACAAAAACGCATCGCTGCGAGCGTGCACAAGCTATACATATCTTCAAGTTAAAGAACATATCGTTAACATGCGTAAGACGTTTCACTATCGGATATACCCAACGCGAAAGCAAACTATCATATTACAGCGTGCGCTCTCTGTGTGCCGGAAACTCTACAATGACACCCTACACGACCGGAAAGTAGCTTATGAGGACTGCCATTGTGGATTATCGTATTATGATCAACAAGACTGGCTCAAGTTTGCAGATAAACAAGGTGTTTACGGGCACAGTCTCCAAAATGTCTTACGCCGAGCAGATGCCGCCTTCCAAAACTTTTTCAGGCGCGTTAAGAAGGGCGAGACTCCAGGATACCCGCGGTTTCAGGGCAGGAATCGGTACGACTCATTCACATATCCTGATCCTTACGGAACCGGATATAAGATCGAGGGCGGAAAACTTCATCTCTCAAAGATCGGAGCGATAAGAATCTTCCAGCATCGAGAGATCGAAGGGAATGTTAAGACCTGCACGATCAAAAAAGAAGGAGATCAGTGGTACGCATCCTTCAGCGTAGAACTGCCAGACCCGGAGCCAAAAGAGATTAAGACCTCTGTTGGTGTAGATGTCGGGATAACCACCCTTGCGACACTATCAGATGGTACAGAGATCGAAAACCCGAAGACGCTGGATAAGTACGACTCGAAGCTTCGGAAAGCGCAGAGAGACCTATCACGGAAAAAGAAGGGATCGAGTAACCGGAATAGGCAAAAGGTTGTTCTTGCAGGGATATATCGCAAAGTGAGAAACACTCGAAAGGACTGCCTGCACAAAGCGAGCCGGATACTTGCAGATAACTATGATAGAATAATATTTGAGGACTTGCAGATCAAAAACATGGTTAAGAACCATCATCTTGCAAGATCGATTCACGATGTATCTTGGGGAATGTTAATCAATTTCACGACCTACAAAGCGGAAGAAGCTGGTGGAGCCGTCGAACTGGTTAATCCAAAGAACACATCAAAACAATGCTCGGTTTGCGGAGGTATCAAGTCGATGCCGCTCTCACAAAGGACATACCGATGTCCTGACTGTGGGGCGGTTATGGGACGGGATCATAACGCCGCAATCAACATCAAAAACCGATATGTACCCGCGGACTGCGGGGAATTAACGCCTGTGGAGATGGTCGCATGACCGTCAAGGAAACAGGAAGCCCCAACCGAAGAGAAGAAGGATCCAGCGCAGGATGCCTCGCTCTTCAGAGCGGGGAGGAAGTCACGTAGAATCTGCTGCTAAAATAGATCACCAAAAAAGATGCTAAGCGTTCAATCGTCCGGATATTCCCGGCTTTCCTGATCAGCAAGTTTCTTTAATTTTTCTGCCATCTCAAGCAGTTCATCGTCCCGGATACCCTGCTCTATGGCTTTATTAACGATCTCCCGGGCTTCTACGAATCTCTCCTTCGTAAGCAAAATTTTTCCGAGATACCGGTGTGCTTTCACGTTATCTGGCTGGATCTGGAGAAGCTGTTTCCATTCGAGTTCGGACCGGTCAGGATCCCCCATCTCAAAAAACAGCCGTGCAAGGTTCTCCCTCCCGAGTATGTAGCCCGGATCGAGGCTGAGCGCGGTCCTGTATTCGTGTTCCGCCTCCTGTTTCTCGTCGAGATCTTCCAGCAGGCTTCCGAAGTTGTTGTGTGTTGCCGGATTGTTCGGATCGAGGCGGATGCTTGCTGAGTATTCATCCCTTGCAATGTCGAGTTTCCCCTGAAGCTGGTACACCATGCCAAGGAGCATACGCAGGTAGGGATCGCCGGGCGACTGCTGTATCAGTGCCGTAAGCTCGATAGCCGCTTCGTCGTACCTGCCCAAGTTCTTAAGCGTTACCGCAAGGTTCTGCCGCGTATGCGCATGTTCAGGATTCTCCGCGAGAATGTAGCGGTACTCGGCTTCTGCTTTTACATACTCCCCGCCCCTACCAAGAACATCTGCAAGATTGACTCTGGCATGGGTATATTTTGGATCGAGAAAGATCGCGCGTTTGTAATACTTCTCTGCCGCATGGAGATCCCCGAGTTCCTCCATGATCACGGCATAGTTGTTGTTGATGGCAGCATTCTTCGGCTCGATCCGAAGCGCCTCCTCAAGAGAGTCTTTTGCCTCGTCCAGTCTGCCCAGTTGGTGCAGCAAATCTCCAAGATTCGAATGGAACTGTGCGGCAAACGGGTTTAAAAAGATGGCGCGGTTGTATTCCTGCTCTGCCACATCGAGTTTTCCGCGTTCGTGCGCAGTAATCCCGCGCCTGAAACGCTCACCCGGATCGTCTCCGAACAGGTTTAGGAATCCCGCCATAACTACAGAACTATATAATTACGATTCTACTTCTTCTTCCGAGTCTCCACCAAGCAGCGAGTCTATCGGAGTGGAACCGTAGTTTGCAACCGTTGTGTTGATCTGGGCGATATCTCCTGCTACCTCACTCCCTCGGATCGACCGCCTCTTTCTGAGACCATCCTCTTCAGGGTGAAATCCGCTACCTCCGGTTACGAGGAGTTTCTTCCGTTTAGGTCCCGGAAGCGTGCTTCGCATCGGAAATCCGCCTTTATCCGATCCGCCTGTAATCTTGAGTGTATACCCGGAAAGTCCGACCACGCTTCCATCAATCTCGCTGCCGATAGTTTTTCCAATGAACGTATTCGCTGACGCGCCCGATACCTCTATCTGGTATGCTTTTCCTGCATTCGCATCTGAGACAACAACTCTGAAATCCGCCATATTTTGTTACTCCTTTAGTTTCACTTCGCCCAAGAGGGTTATATAGGTTGCTGCCTTGATATGACCATGGACGTCAACGCAGACCTGCACATCCATTCAAAATACTCGATGGCGACGTCTAACAAGATGGACATTCCAACTATTGCACGGGAAGCGGCAAAGAAAGGTGTGCACCTCGTAGGTACCGGGGATTGCCTTCATACAGGATGGATGGAGTCGATTAAGAAATTGCCTGAATCTGACGGAATATTTTCGCTCGACAATACCTCTTTTGTGCTGACCGTAGAGGTGGAAGATTCCAGTAGGGTTCACCATCTGCTCATCATCCCATCCGTATCGAAAGCAGAGGAGTTGCGTGAGCGATTCGCAGGTCATTCCCGCGACATCGACACAAACGGACGTCCCACTGTCCGTTTGAGCGGCGCAGAGATCGCCGAATATGCACGGGACGCTGGCGCACTGATAGGACCGTGTCACGCATTCACACCATGGACTGCGATGTATGCATACCATAATTCGCTTTCTGACTGCTATTCCGATCTTTCGGATTATATCTCGTTCGTTGAGCTGGGATTGAGTGCGGATACCTCATATGCTGACAGGATATCCGAGTTGCACCGGCTCACTTTCCTCACAAACTCGGATGCGCACTCGCCATGGCCCAACAAACTTGCCAGGGAGTTTAACCGGTTTGAGATGCCGGAGATCACGTTTGATAATTTAAAAAGTGCGATTCTCAGAAAGAATGGATGTAAACCGGTATTAAATGTCGGAATGTTTCCGGAGGAGGGAAAATACAACGAATCCGCATGTATACGGTGTTTCAAGCATTACGCGCTTCCGGATTGTCTGGCAAAAAAGTGGCGGTGCAGGTGCGGTGGAAGGATTAAGAAAGGCGTGCATGACCGGGTAAACGAACTTGCTGATCTCGCAGTGCCCGATCATCCGGACCACAGGCCGCGATACCTCCATCTGATACCGCTTGCCGAGATCATCGCGATGGCGATTGGGCATTCAAGCCCGCAGACCAAAGCGGTGCAGGCAGCATGGAATACGCTCGTCAAAGGACCGGGAAGTGAAATTGTGGTGCTGGTGGACAGTGACCTCTCCGGCCTAGGCGGCGTGGACGCAAGGATTGTGGATGCTATCCGCGCGTTTCGGAACGGAGAGGTGATCATCCATCCAGGCGGAGGTGGGAGATACGGGACAGTCGAACTGCCTGATGGCGCTGGTGGTGCCAACGGTGTTGGCGCTGGCGTCGGTGCCGATTCCGATGCCGCGGGTGTCACAGTCGCGGGACCAACAGGGGCAGTATCTGACCAGCGAACGCTCTTTGATTTTAGGTAACTACTCATGCACACAAAACACCATCATGCGGCTTCACTGCATGGGCACTACCTGACCTGTGACATATTAGAACCAAACAGGGAATTTAACCGCGGAGGACGCGGAGGAACGCGGAGAAGGGTACAACTCTGCGAACCTCTGCGCACTCTGCGGTTGTTTTTCTTGCCAGAAAGAACATGAAGATCCTGATCATCGGATACAGCACCCGATATCTCGTCTGCGCTGGAAAACGTGCAGGATATGCCGTGTATTCACTGGATCACTTCGGAGATTCCGATCTCTTGAGGTGTGCTGATAAATATGCTTGTTTTGACGAGATAGCGGACAATGATGAGTTGTTGAGCGTTTTAGATCAGTTGAATTGGGATTTTGATGCGATCATTCTCGGTACCGGGTTTGAATACGCGGATATGGGGCGGGAGGGATATCGCGTACTCAATAACCCTCCCGATATCGCAAGATCGGTCGGCAACAAGAAGTCGTTTGCAGGAAAGATGTATGCGCTTGGGTTCCCGCATCCCATGATCTACGATCTAGGTGATGATTTCGGATACCCGGTCATGGTAAAGCCGATCTACGGCGTCGGGGGAATCGAGAACCGACTGGCGTACAGCAGAGAGGCGATTA
>CBDAFH010000108.1:0-14865 GCA_965195165.1 uncultured ANME-2 cluster archaeon
TTTGTTGATGCGGCACGCGGGTTTCTGGCAGAGCCGTCGATCGAGTACTTCTTTGCAGAACCTGCCCCCAGCATCGATAAACCGGAGATGGTGGCAGCAGTGGAGGCGAGGGGAACTGATCTGCTTGCAATCGTCTTCGAGATCCCTGATATAGTCGAGGACATCGCATACCCGCAGTTGTACAAGATGCAAGAGTCGGTGCCCGCCCTGCTATCAGAGCACGAATTCGCGGTGCTCGGGAGTGCTGCAACCGTTCTGCCTGCGAGCAAGACCACAGATACCGTGGTGCTGTTAATCGAACTTATGTCCGGAAAGCTCCCGCCGCTCCGGAAACATGCAGGTCCTCCCGCGTATATGCGGAAACACGCAGAACGGTTCAAGATGAAGCTTGCGGACGAAGATACGTTTTCTAATGTTTATATCGAGGACGGGCGGTATGTTGTCGATCTCCGCCGGACGTACCGATCAGCAAAAGACCTGCTTGAGTCCGAACTTCATTCCCGCGCGCTTGGGAAACAGTTGCGCAAGGAAGCCCGCGAGGGGTATGCTGTGCTTGAGGGGGGAGAGATCGTTGACGCGGTCGATCTTGCGTTTTTGAGCAGGTATTTCAAGAAATGAAATGGGGTGAACCTGCACCCCCCTATTCCTCATCGCTTAAGCGCCCACCATCCCCCTAATATCAGAAGCACTATCGCAGTCGCCACGATCCACAGCTTATTCGCCAGAAGCTTCTTTGAAAACGGCACCTTCGGAGCCACAGCAACCCCGATCTGCATCGGATCCGAGATCCGGATATCGCCATCCTCGTCTTTGAACCGGATCCCTGTGCTCAGGTCATACACCTTTGGAACCGCGCTCCGGTCGGTGCTGACGCGGAAGTGCGCGGTCACAGACTCGCCAGGCGCAATCGTGCCGAGGCGTTCCTGATTCGTAACCGCAGTAAATGGCAGCATGTCGCTTACTCGAGCGATCGCATCTGTTGCGGTCTCTTCACCGGTATTTCGGTATGTGACGTTTAGAAATCCGGTCCCTTCGACCTGCAGATCGGATGCCACATCGGTGACCTCGAAGTCAGACTCTTTCTCGACTATGATCACTATGGTATGGTTCGCAACCCCGGTCGTATTCCAGTAGTTGATATCCGGCTTATCAGGGGTGCCGCTCACCCGCACATTCCGGATGTGGTCGTAACAGGTCTCCACACGCAAGGGATATGTTCCGGCGGGTGCATCGTCATCGATATGGATCGGAAACCGTGCCGTTCCGATTTTACCAGCTTCGATAGATTCGATCTTCTGAACGTCTGCAATGACATCGACCGGCGCACCGTCTGCAGAGAGCACGACGTTGACACGGTCTGCGCACGATTTTTCGATCTCGACGTCCAGTTCGGCTGCAGCAAGTAGAACCTCGTCGTCGTAGTCCTCCTCACTGGAATCGAGATATTTATCACCCTTGATTCTGTAGATCGCTCCGTAATTCTGGAGCGTGATCTCAAGTACCGCATCCTCGCCGCGATAAAACTCGCAATCCTCGACAAGCGTCGCAATCAGGTATGGCTCGCCTGTGACATCGTAGTAATTCGTGGACAGCGTGTAGCTCTCTGGGATGTACTCGCTTCCGACCGCAACCGGAACATGAGCCGCGAGCAATAAGGCGGCTGCGACGATGGCAATTATGATAGTCTTCGTTTGCACCGGATCACCTGCTTAATCGTCCGGTTCATCCGTTATCGGGACCGGGGCGTCCCTGTTCCCGGCAACGTTCGTGAGATAGTACCGTACTCCGGCTGCCACGAGCACGAGAAGTACGAGCAACACAGCCGGAAGAATGTAGGGCTTTACCTTCTCGGATGTCGGGATCAGAGGTTCTATCGTAGCGGTTGCGGTCATAGACTCTGATACTTTCAAATCCCCTGCAGCATCTTTAAACCTGATCTCGGTATCGATGCCGTACGGCTTTATTGCGGCGTCGGAATCCGTATCGAGTACGAAGGTACCGGTCACGCTCTCGCCCGGGGCAAGCGTTCCGAGATATGCCTGATCATCGGTGCTGCTGAACGGATCGGTCACGCTGATCCGTGCTACCGCATCGGTTGCGGTCTCCTCACCAGTATTTAAGTAGGTTATGGAAAGCACCTTATCATCCTCGCCTGCACGGAGATCGGATGATACATTGGTAACCTCAAAGTCAGCCAGTTTCTCAACGGTTATGTAGAGTACCTGTGTCTGGTCGAGTGTGTCGTACCAGAGGTTCACATCAGCTCTGTTATCAGAGACGTTTCCGCTCACCTGCGCGTTCTTCTGGTACATGTAGCTCGTGGCAAGTATCAGTGGGTATGTGCCGGCAGGAGCATTATCATCGATCTCGATGTTGAATCTAACAGTCTTACGCGCTCCCTTATTCCCATTGATCGATCCTGCCTGCTGCGGTCCCGATTTTACCTCGATCGGGCTATCCTCTGGCGCTGCGAGCACTGCAGTGATCCCGATCGCATTCACCTGCTGGAGTTCGTATCCGAGTTCCATCCTGGCGAGATCGATCTCTTCATCATCATCAGGCATGCGGTCGGATTCGAATCCGAGAACAACTCCACGGTTGGTCAGATCGATTGTAAGCGTCACTTCATCGCCACGGTCGAACTTTTCGTCGCCGACGATCGATGCTACCAGATTTGGAGTTCCATAGACATCGTAGAAGTTCTCAGAGAACGTGAAACCCGGCGAAAGGTCATCTGGCAAGCCGGCGGTTGTTGTGTGCATCGATGCCGCTGGCGATACATTAGTGGTGTTGTGATGCCGACCTGCCCGCAGCTCGTCGGCAGGTATCGCTGCTGCGAGTGATGTGAGTGCCACAAGTATTAGTAGTGTGACGAGTGTCGTTTTAGTTATGTTCATGTCATCTCCTTCTTTGTTTTGTTTCATCCCGTAATTCCTTTTCCTGTTCGGTCTGGCTGTTTCGTTCGATCAGGTTCCAGTATCTTCACAACCTTTCGCGCCCTTCTCTTCTCCCGCCACCCATCCAACCACACGATAAGCACCGGAAAGACAAGAAAAGTTGCCAGGAGCGCGAGCAGCACATCGATAACGGTCACGATTCCGAAGTTCTGGTTCATCGAGAACGGCGACGCAATCAGCGCTGAAAACCCTGCAAGCGTGGTACACCCGGATGCCAGGATCGCAACTCCGATTTTACCAGTGGACTCCCTGATCGCGTCGATTGGGACAAGTCCGTTCTCCCGCTCCTCGAAGTACCGCTCCATCATCATCACGGCATACTCGGAGCCGACGCCGAGGATCAGTGCGCCGAGTGTTGCAGTCATCGGCGTGTAGTCCATACCAAGCAAGTACATCACACCACCGGACCAGCCGATGACAAGGGTCATCGTGAGCACAGGCACTATCGCTTTCAGCCAGTCGCGGTAGAGCAGGAATAGCCCGCCGGTGATCAGAACGAGTCCCACAAACGTCATCAACCGTCTGCCTGTCGTGAGCGCTCCAATTACTGTGGTCATCGTAACCGAGTTTCCTGTGATCGTGACGGTAACACCAGGCGGTGGCGGCATCCACCGGATATCATCTTCCACGAGTCTGATCAGCCGCTCGATTCTGGGAAGCCCGAGCCCTGATACCGCATCCCCGATACCAAGATTCAGAAGCGCAATTGTGCGCCCGTAGATATACCGATCTCTCGCGCTCTCGGGAATCGTTTGTAAAATAGCGTCCATCTGCGCCGCATCCTCCGGAAGCACCCCCTGATTCGCTGCCTTTATCATATCCGCTATGCTTTCTCCACTTGAAACATAGGGGTGTAGTTCAACCTCGTGCGCCGCGAACCGATCCATCCAATCGATCACAGCAGGGTCAGTCACATCATCTGCCTTCACGATCACGTTTAACTGGTCGGTGCCACCAAGAAACTCGACCATGTGGTTCATATCAATAAGCGAAGGCATGTCAGAGGGCACGAACGTCTTTACATCGGTCTCGGCGCCAACACGGGTGTCAGCGTACAGCCCTCCGAGACAGAGCAATCCAGCGACACCGAGAACCAGCACAGGATTCTTTGCAGCCCATACTGCAAGACTGCCGAAGAACCGTTCGGCGGAACTGCCTGCCATATTATTCTTGTTAACCGTCCGGTTACTCCTCTGTTTGTGATTCTTCCCGCCGTTTCTGCGATGCAGCGCGTAGATCACCGTAATTCCGATGAACAGCGCAGAAAAGAAGCAGCAGATGATGCCAACCAGGCATAGAAGTCCGAAATCCTGGATCATCGGCACCGTTGATGTGAACAAACTCACGAAACCAAGCCCAGTGATGATCAGCGCGATCAGGACAGCAGGTGCGGTATGCCGTACCGTCTCTGTTACCGCCCTCTTCGCATCATCGCTTCTTGCAAATTCCTCTTCGATACGGTTGTGGAACTGGATCGCATAGTCGATTCCAAGCCCGATCAGGATCGGAAAAGCAGACATCGAGACCATCGAGAGCGGTATTCCAAGAAATCCAGTCGCACCGAACGTCCAGATAATCCCGATAAGGACGATTGGAAGCGGGAGGAGCTGCCACCGCGCATGTCTGAACGCGATGAAGAGCACCACCAACATCAGAAGCGATGCGATCAGAAGGAGCGGACCCATGCTCGAGGTCATCTCGTGCTGCATAGCGATACTGAATGCAGGATCGCCTGTGACGATGACATTATATCCTGCTGGAACCGCTGCCCATTCCACTACATCCTCGACAACGGCAAGCACATCCTCCATCTCAGCATCGGTTGCCCGTGCAGGCATGGTTACAAATACAGCGGTATGCCGCGCGTCAGGCAGCACCATCCCGCGCTGCTCTTCGGGTAGCGTATCGATGAGCGTCTGGATCGCGTTTCCATCATCCGGGATTCGGCTGCGCCCTGATACGCGGAGGTTTGCCTGTTTCACCATGCTTGCGATATCTATAACCTCGACAACATCCTTTGTTCCGGAAACACCGGTCTGTAGACGGTCGATTGCGCATAATACCTCCGGCGTAGTCACATCTCCGCCTTCGACCATGATCACGATCGCTGCTGTACCAAAATACTGCCGGTACAGGAGATCAAAATCCTGATAAAGGCGGGACTCCTTCGCGACAAACATGTCAGTGCCGGTCCCCATCTCGATCTGTTTAGCACCGGTAAATGATACGAGAATGAGAATTGCCGCAACAGCGAGTATCAAGATTGTGTTCTTCTCGATGAATACCCCGAGTCTCTCAAAAATGTCCTTGATCGAGATGTAAGCCGCCCCCTATGTCTCCTTCATATCGCCACCGATGCATCCCATTCAGTCTCGACGAAGTGTTTGAATATCGATGCAGCCCCGACCCCCTCTGTGTAGATTGCCATAAGATCGTACATACCGGTATCAGCGTTTTCGCTCATGATCGCGATCAATACTTCCGTATCATCAACGATCAGCATTCCGCCGCCTGAAGTTGATTTATCTGCTGGAAATGCTCTTATGATCGCTTCTGGGAGATCTTTTGCAATCTCTTCGAGTCCAGCGTTTTGCGATCCAGTCACCCTTACGGTAATGTTCTGTTCAATTTTATCGACCAGTACATCTTTTATATTCTTGAAAGTCGGATATGTCTCTGCAATCTCGCGAAACGATGGATAAGACGCAGCAAAGATAATATCGTTCTGTGCGCCCCTGATCATCTCGATAATTTTGTCGCTTACGTTTTTTACTCCACTTATCGTCCATATCGCCTCTTCTCGCACCCCTATCTTCTGTGTTTGATACGTTTCTTCAAGTGCAACAAGTGCGTTTTCGCTTTCAGCTATAAAATTATCTTTCAGTTTTCCAAGGGCAATCTCCGGAGGAACTGCCCTGTATCTCATCGGTTTGGAGGACTGAACCTCAATTGCCCCCCGCTCTTCGAGCCTGTGGAGCGCACCGTACACAGCAGAACGCGGAATCCCTGAGACCAGATGGATGTCCGCTGCTGTTCCGCTTCTGATCTTCACAAGTGCGGTGTACACCTTTGCCTCATACTCGGTGAGCCCGAGATCACGCAGGGATTCGACAGCGGTCTTCATGATACTGGCATCTGTTACAATGGTTTAAATATGTTTCTATCTGGCTGACTTATACGTTGTTTTTATAATACTGACAGAAGCAGTGTAAGCCAACTCAAGATATCCATTGGGTAAAATCAGTGATCATCGTGCGATTGCTCCCACTCCTCAAGCGGAACCGAAAACTTGCGCTCAACATCTTCCCTGTGCAACGAGTTGTAACTGCAAAACGGAATCACGCGTCCGTCCGGAATTGCATAATGGATGCCGCGGTGCTCTTTTTGCATCGATAAACTGTGTGAGCTGCTGCGGTATGCATAAATCTCCGAACGCTTGTGTATCTGTTGTTCGGGATAGACCACGTCAAGGCCTTTGACGCTCATCCGATCACTCCTGTCTTCGGTACTGATTGTTACGAGCAGGACCACTTAAGGGGTTTTGGGTAGACATAAGCAACAGACCAATCTTGGAGCGTGTATATTGCCATCCAGAGACCTTGCAATCCTGTGCCACAACATCGGAGACCTCTTAGTCGTTCTCGGCGGTGTTCTGTTATCCGTAATCGTAGTTCCGCTCATCTTCCAGGAGTACTTCATGATACCGGGCTTGCTGATCCCGGCATCTGCGTCGGTTCTTCTTGGATTCTGCCTCAAATTTCTCTTCAAAACAGATGATGTGCTCGAGACGAGACATGCCATGATCATCGCAGCACTGGGCTGGCTTATTGTACCGCTCTTCTATGCAGTTCCTTTTGTGATTATTGCTCGCATGCCCTTTGTGGATGCGTACTTCGAGAGTATGTCGGGCTGGACCGGAACCGGACTCACCATGATCGCGCACCCCTCAGAACTCACATACACCCTGCAGTTCCTGAGGAGTTTTATGCAGTGGCTTGGCGGCGTTGGCGTGATCGTGCTCATGATATCGATTATCACAAGACCCGGGACCTGCATGTATGCGCTCTATCATGCCGAAGGCAGGGACGAGAAAACCACCCCCCGGATCAGGGATACCATCCGCACGATCTGGCGGGTCTATCTTGCACTGACACTGGGTGCTATCGGGCTCCTGTTGGTGGCTGGCATGCCGATCTGGGACGCCATAAACTGTGCGATGACCGGCATCGGTACTGGTGGTTTCACGGTCACTGATGGGAGCATCGGTGAGTACCACAGCACGGCAATCGAGATCGCACTCATCCCGATCATGCTGATCGGTGCGATACCGTTTCTGGTTCACTACAAGGTCATCACGCGAAGAATGTCTTCGTATCTCGGGGACATACAGTGCAGGGCGATCCTTACAATGATTCTGATCGGCTCGATTGTGCTTCTGCTCGAGAACATGGTGAGCATGAAGAATGAAAATCTCATGGCCTGTCTGGGCGACTCGATCTTTCAGTTCGTGTCGGCGATCACATGCACTGGGTTCCAGACTGCTGATATACACCGGTGGACTCCGACCGCGCATATCATCCTGATCATCGCTATGATTGTTGGGGGTACTGCCGGCTCAACTTCCGGCAGCATAAAGACGATGAGGGTGATTATGATGGTCAAAGGGGTCGGATGGTGGCTCAAAAAAATCGCACTTCCGAAGGAGGCAGTTATTCCATTTCGTATTGGAAAGAGAACTCTCACAGAGGATCATAAGAACGCAGAACTCGAGGAGGTTTCGCTGCTCCTGAATCTATGGATTGTGTTTCTCTTGGCGGGCGTGGTTGTGCTCCTGCAGGTGGTACCGGCGGGTTTCAATCTCGATGATGTGATCCTTGAGGTGGCATCCGCACAGGGCAATGCCGGGCTCTCAACCGGCATCGCTACAGCAAGTCTCCCTGCCGCAGGTAAGATCATGCTGATACTTAACATGTGGATCGGGCGGCTTGAGATCATCCCCGCGGTCTTTTTGCTGCGGACGCTTTTCGTGCGGGAGATTACGTGAGGTTCTCGTGCAGAAGACTGTCTACATCCGCCCGTGCCTGAGAATCGAGAAGAGAAGCAAGAATCCCATCGCTCCGGCACCGAGAAACCCGACGATGCCGATTACCGGGATGTCGTGCCACAATGGCGGGATTTCTGCAAGCACGATGAGCGAGGAACCCATGACAAGCGATGCCAGAACGATAGCGAAACTGATGCGATTGCTGACCTGATCAAGAGTTTTCTGCATCGGCTCAAGCCCATGGTGCTCAAACCTGATCGTAGTTCCTCCGCTCTTTGCTTGCTTCAGGATGTCACGGAACGCCCCTGGAATCTCTTTTAAGAGGTGGATTATCTCGGCACCTGAGGTTAACATATCAGATGCCACGCGTTTTGGATGCATCCGCTCCATCCGGATGCGTTTGATGAACGGGGTTGCTGAACCAACAAAGTCAAAATCAGGGTCAAGCACCGTTCCAAGCCCCTCGACCGTTGTGATCGCCTTAACCATCATGAAGAGGTTTGGCGGAATCTGCAAACGGTGATGCGAGACAAGATCCATAAACTGGCGCAAGAGTCGCCCTGCATTGATCTCCTTTAATGGTTTTCCAATGTACTGCATCGTCATGTCAGAAACATCCAGTTCCATCTTTCGGCGATCTACCGGCACATCCTGCGTGGTAAGCCGCAGCAGCGCATCGGTCGCTTTTGCCTCGTTCTGGCGCACGACTGCAACGACGAGATCCACGATCTCATCTCTGGTCCACCGGTCGATGCGCCCCATCATCCCGAAATCCAGATAGCAGATCACGTTATCAGGTAGGATCAAGATATTTCCAGGGTGTGGATCGGCATGGAAGAAGCCATGCACAAGTATCTGCTCGAAGATCAGGTCTGCGCCGCGTGTTGCGATCACACTCCTGTCAAGACCCTCCGCTTCCAGCCGATCGATATCAGATGTTTTGACACCATCGATGTACTCCATCGTGAGAACACGCGCTGTTGTCGTATCGGAAAAGACTTTTGGCACGTAAACCGTGGGATCGCCCAGAAACTGTCTTGAAAATCGATCGATATAGAACGCCTCGTTGTTATAATCGATCTCCTTCTTAATAGTGTCTGCAAATTCCGTAACAATCCTTGTGGGGTTATATATCTGGTACGCATCCACATTCTGCTCCAGAAGCGTTGCCAGATGAAACATAATCTCCAAATCAACCTCGATCGTCTTTTTGATGTCAGGACGCTGCACCTTGACAGCCACATCCTCACCAGTTGTGAGTGTGGCGCGATGCACCTGTCCGATGGAGGCTGCTGCGACCGGAGTATCGTCAAAATCCTGAAATATCGCATCCATCGGGGCTTTCAGTTCGGATTCGATTGTTTTTTTAACATCCTCGAATGGAAACGGAGGAACCTTATCCTGAAGTTTCTCGAACTGGGTGATGAACGCCATCGGGATCAGGTCAGGGCGTGTGGATAGAATCTGCCCCATCTTAATGAATGTGGGGCCGAGTTCTTCCATCGACAATCTCACCCGTTCTGGCAGTGTTAACTCCCTGATTCGCTCCCGTTCTCTCCTGATCTTTTTCGGGAGTGCGATATCAACATAACGCCCTATGTGTAGGGCATCTATCACATCGCCGAAGCCGTATCTGAACAGAACCGTAAGAATCTGGCGGTAACGCTCAATATGACGATGTGTACGTGAGATAGCTCCAATTTTGTGTATATGCGTCATTTTCCCCATGGTTCAGGTACGTGTTCAATTGGCTACACGCATCATTAAAACTTTTCCAGTCCCCGTTCCAAAAGGTATATGCCAGATGAATGTCTTGCGATATCAGGAGGATTACTATGATAGAATCACTCAGAAAACTGGGGCTTCTCGGAATTGGTGCGATATCCATCACCGAAGAGAAGGTTAAGCAAGTCGTAAACGAACTCGTTGAAAAAGGAGAGATGAACAAAGAGGAAGGAAAAACCCTCGTTCACGAACTCCTGACCGAGAAAAGGAAGCAGATGCAGGACTTCGAGGAAAAAATCTCAGGGGATGTGCAGAACGCCATCGGTAAATCAAAGCTCGCATCGAAGGACGATGTTTCCCGTCTGGAAGATAAGATCACAGAACTTGAAGAGACCATCCAAAAACTCCTCGAAAAATAAGAGGCGGTGTGGATATCGGGCGATCGGCAGGAAAGTAACGCTTGAGCGATCTGCGCCCGGTTACAGAGGAGCACGACGTCAAAACCAGTTGTGTGAAGAAGATCGATATCTTAAAACAGATGCCAGGATAAGATACCTTCTCGTTAGGAATCCCGCGAAGAAAACCGCAGCTTCCGGACTTTTGCTGCATGGGGAAGAGGCGGGGTCGATAGGAGGTGGGTAAAAAGTTTGAATATCATTGGATTTAGATGATGCCTGGCAATCTCACTAACCAACGACTAACTAACAAGAGTGTGAAAATGGAGAAGAAGTATGATGCCATCATCGTCGGCGCAGGAATAAGCGGACTTCTGGCTGCACTGACACTGTCAAAGCACGGTAAGAGAGTTCTGGTGCTTGAAAAAAGGCGGTACGTTGGCGGAAACTGCAACAGCTATACGATTGATGGTTTCCAGGTAGATACCGGACCACATGCCATCACGCATCTTGCGGTTGGTCCCCTAAAGAGATTGATGGATAATTATTTCGATCATGTACCTGTGTTTGAAGATCACGGGTATTACTATATAAGAACTGAGCACAGTTTTGTCAAGCTACCTTCGAATCTAAAGGAGTTTATGACATTCGATGTACTTTCGAAGAAGGACAGACTCGCTCTGACACCGGCTATCACCAAAGTGCTTACGCTCTCTACTTTTGGCATAGACCTCTCCAAACAGTCGGTGTATGAAACGCTGCCGCGTACACTCTCAAAAGATGCGTATGATTTTGTCGATACGGTCTCATATTTTTTGTCGGGAAAGTCGATGAAAGAGATGTCGATCCACAGGATCCTGACGGGCAGCAACTTTATCAGGGACAGCGTCACACAGGAACAGTTTGAAAACCTTGTCGGGAAAAACGAAGATCCGCAGCAGACTGAATCCATACTCCGATCCATATTACCGTTTAACCTTCATGCATCCCTTCATGCGAGACTGAACAGCTCATTTGCATCATCAAACCCGCTTAAAAATGTTGCAAGCCCGCTTACATCCATTGGCAGACTTACAACAAATAGAGTTAACTATCCGCAGGGATACCCGCGCAAGGGACTCAAATCGGTGCTCAACGCAGTTCTTTACTCGCTTCCAACAACGGTTGGGATAAAGACCGAATGTGAGGTGAAACGCATTCTCGTGGAAGACGGCAGGGTAGTTGGTGTTGAGGCAGATGAGATGTACTATGCCGATATGGTGATCTACACCGGATTTGCAAAGGATCTGCCATCTGTTATCGATGATCTTCCAAAGGCATACATAGATGACCTGGATGGAATCGTCCAGACCAAGAGCCTGACCATCTGGTTGGGTCTTGACAAGAGACTCCGCGAGTTCAACTACATCGGTTCTGAGGTATGGTTTAAGGATAATCCATACTGGGCAATGCCAATCAGCAATTACGACTCATCACTTGCACCGGAAGATAAGCAGCTTGTGGGATTTGCGTTTGTGATAGATGAGAAGAAATCTGAAAAATCGGAGACGAAGAAGGCATACGAAACTATCTACTGTGCCATCCCAAATATCGAAGAGCATGTAGTGATGCAGCACGAACAGATCACGATTCCTGAAAAAGCGGCGGTTACGATCGACGGGAAATTTGCAGATATCCGAACACCTATCAAGAACCTGTATCTTGCAGGCACGGATACGGACAGTCGGAGTATGGGCATAACTCGCGCCGCACACTCGATCGTGGAGATGCTGGGTGTACTGAATGAAGATGGGAATCTACATCAATGAATCACCGTCTCGAAATCATCGTTCTTAAGTGGTCTGCCGCAGGTTCTGATCTGCTTCTGCACTGTCAAGAACGTCTTCATGTTTGGAGAGGCGTTTTCAATACGATGTGCAGGGTGGGTGAAAAGTTTGAATATCGCCGGATTTTTAGGTAGTGTCACACCATCTTTACGATCGATTACACCCCACCGCCCCCAAGAAGGTCCCTGATCGGGATGTAAGCCACGCCCTTATGCACCCTCGCCTTGCGGTTACCTGCGCATCGCATCCGGGATGCACTCGATGACATCGGTTGCAAGCAACCCGTATCCGTATTCCACACACGCGAGATCGCCAGCAGTCCCCACGATAAGCGCACCTGCCGAAGCAGCAGCAATCGCATCGGTCTTCGCAAAGATCGCGCCGACCGCGCCTGCGAGCACGTCACCAGTCCCGCCCACAGTCATCCCAGGATTTCCGGTCTGATTGATTCTTACCGCGCTTCCGTCTGATATGACATCGATATCTCCTTTAAGCAGCGTAACAACACGGTTTCTCGCAGAAAAATCCATAACCTGTTCGCAGCGCTCATCAAGATCCGCTGACACAACCCCTCCAAGCATCCGGAACTCGCCAGCATGTGGCGTTATGATTGGCGGCGTCCCCCCCGCCTGCACCGGCATCGCAAGTGCATGGAGCGCATCTGCATCGATCACGAACCGCGCATCAGGATTTGACCTGATGATCTCGGAGACTGCCTCCGCGGTCTCAGTCTCGCGACCAAGCCCCATCCCGATCACGGTCACGTCGTGCTTCCGGACCAAAGCGTTGACCGTATCGATGTCGTCGCGGGCAAGATACGTGCCAGATAACGAATGAACGATCAGGTCAGGCGAGAATCCCGCGATCGCCCCTGCAACACTTCGAGGTGCAGCAACCGTCACCCAGTCAGCACCTGCCCGGAGCGCGGCAAGCGCGGCAAGCGCAGGCGCACCTGTAAACGCGCCGCCCCCGATCACAAGCACCTTGCCGTTATCGCCTTTGTGCGATCTCGCATCCCTTGCTGGCGGCAGGTCTCCGGTCCCGACGATCAGGGTAGCCCGCGTAGGAATTCCGATGTCAGCAACCTCGATCTCACCAGTAATCTCAGGACGGCTGGAAAGCCCTTCTTTCATCCGGTGGTTCGTGATTGTCAGGTCTGCATGGACCGCCTTCTCGAAATTATCAGGATTGAAGCCGGACGGGACGTCTATTGAGAGAACAAACGCGGAAGATGCGTTTATGAGGTCGATTGCGCTTGCCACTGGCTCACGGACGCTCCCGCGCACGCCTGTGCCAAGCATGGCATCGATCACGATGTCAGCATCCAGTTCCAGTCCCGAGAGTTCGGATGAATCCCTGATTTCCATGAGATCTGCGCGGAGGTTTCTTAGTATCTGCCAGTTCCGGCGGGATTCCTCGGTTGCAATGTCCCGGGCGCGTCCGAGCAGCAGAATCTCAGGCGCATAATCCAGAAGATGCCGTGCCGCAACAAACCCGTCGCCGCCGTTGTTACCGGTGCCTGCGAGGACTGCGATTCTGGTCTCTGTGCACTCCGGAAACCGTGCGCGAATCGCGCGTGCAACAGATGCGCCAGCGTTCTCCATCAGCTGGAGCGGAAGTAGACCGAGGTCACTACAGTTGGCATCGACCCTGCGCATCTCGGATGCGGTGATCTCGGTGTTCATCTCCAGCTATCTCTTTACGGTGATCGGAAGCACGCCCTCTTCCAGTTCCCGCATCGCTATGTCGATCGGGTCTCCAGTGTCAGGTCTGATCAGTACCGGTGCTCCAAGCGAGATCTGGAGCGCTCGTGCGCCGATGATGCGGGCGCGTTCATATCGTGTGTATCGTTCCAATGTGGTTACATCCTCCTGTTCTTGTGTATGTGGCTCATTGTGATTTAAGTATCCGTCCACCTGTCAGGCACACAACCTGAAATAAATCCTTCTATTATTCTTCCCCTTATTCTCCGCCTTCACAACCTCGATCTGCCCGATCTCACCGGTATTCCGCACATGCGTGCCGCCACATGCCTGCGCATCAAAGCCCACGATGTCGATGATGCGTATCTCCTCCATCTCAGGCAGATCCATCTTCAATTTCACAATCGACGGAATCTTAAGCGCCTCTTTTGCAGGAAGAATCTTTATCTCCACCGGAATATCCTGATCGATGATTTCGTTCGTCTTCTCTTCAAACGACTTGATCTGCGACCTGTCAAAGTCCTTAAGACTGAAATCCACCCGGGTCTTTGCCTCCCCGATCTGGTTCCCTGTGATCAGCGCACCGGTCTCCTTGTTAATCACAGCAGAGAGGACGTGACATGCGGTGTGCGACCGCATGAAGAGATACCGCCGGTCCCAGTCGATCCTTCCGGTGACGCGGTCACCGACAGAAAGTCCTGGGTCTGCAATCTCATGGCTGACCCGATCATCAGTCTTTTGCACATAAACTACCGGATATTCGCTTCCATCCCGGACCAGGACGCCGAGATCGTTCGGCTGTCCGCCAGCATTGGGGTAGAATGCGGTCTTATCGAGGATCACGAACCGATCATCGGTAACATCCTCGACCGTCGCTTCAAATTCCAGCAGATAACAATCCTTCAGGTACAGTGCATCCATTTCGCATCACTCTCTCTATCGTGGAATTCAATTCTTTTTATACTCTTCCTTCACATTCCCCCTGTCATAGTTCTATGTTCCCAGCCGCCGCCTGCATGGCGGGTATCTGTCTTCGCTTTCTTACGCCCACCATTCGCCGGTCCAGACACCATCACCAGTATCCAAAACCACAAAAAAGGATAAATCCTATTCTGCTTCACTCTGGAATTGTTTTGAATCCAAGCGCCCTGAAATCGCTATCGAAAGTGAATATTGTGTCTATTCCATAATCGTTCATCAAAACAGCACTCGTAC